>DATBWK010000268.1:0-8092 GCA_036514835.1 Bellilinea sp. | reverse complement strand
CCCTCCCCTGGGAGCGCTACCTCACAGCCGGTCAACCGGTCGCGATTCGCACCACCTGCCATCATTCCAAGTTGTATCACAGCGATGCTGTGAGCGAGCGGGTGCTTGGCGCTATTGGCGACCACTTGGACCGGATGCCGGAGGTTCACGCATTTGATGAAGAGTCTCCTAATGCCCAGATGGTCCTTGTGCGTATGGACAACGATGAATGCACCATCAGCCTGGACACCTCGGGTGAACCTTTGCACCGCCGCGGCTACCGCCTGGCTGTGGCCAAAGCCCCGCTGCGTGAGACGTTGGCAGCAGCCATGCTGTTTGCCTCCGGTTGGGATCGCAGCGCTCCGCTGCTCGATCCGTTTTGCGGCTCGGGCGTGATCCCGATTGAAGCCGCCATGCTGGCTGCCGGGGCAGCGCCAGGTGCCCAACGGACCTTCGCTTTTATGAATTTCCCTGGATTTAATGCTGAAACCTGGACTGACCTCACCAGACAAGCAGCCAGTGCAATAACGACCCCGGAAGGACCGATTCTCGGTTCTGACCGCGACGCGGGTGCAATCAAAGTGGCGATCGAAAATGCGGAACGAGCAGGAGTGGCGCAATGGATTCAATTCAGCCTGGCGGCCATTTCCGCCATCCAACCGCCTGCCGGACCAGGCTGGGTGGTCACCAACCCGCCGTATGGTGTGCGGATTAGTTCCGGAAATGACTTGCGGGCACTGTATACGCAGTTTGGCAAGGTTCTGCGGCAGTGCTGCCCGAGTTGGCAGGCTGCTTATTTATGCAACGACGAGAGGCTGGCCAGCCTGACCCGCCTGGAATTCAAAAAAGGCGTATCCCTCTCGAATGGCGGCATCCCGGTCAAATTGACGCGGGCCCGGGTTCAAAGCCAGCCACGCTGATCGCGCAACCGTATCTGGGATAATGGGTTATACCTGTTATCACCTTGCCGGGGGGAGCAGGGTTATTATTCTCATCCCATTTATTCTTAGGAAAATTAGTTTATGACGCAATCCCTGACCCCCGCTGCCTTGACCCACACCTCTGCCACAAGCCTAACCGGATTAACCTGGGAAGGTCCGTCTGACTCGATTTTGGCTGATTCGGCCGGCGTTCAAGCAGCCCTGCTGGAACTGGATCAACCGTTGCATGTCGTTTCCAACAGCCAGGGGGTAGGGTTATCGAAGGTCGGCAGTATTCAACCCGGGGAAAATGGCAAGGCGCCGAAATTTTTAGGGACCCTGCCAGCCTTCCAATTAGAAGACCTTGGAGACGCAGGCTTTCGCAGCACCTACGGGATTAAGTACGCCTACTATGCCGGGGCGATGGCAAATGCCATCGCTTCCACACGAATGGTGATTGCCCTGGGAAAAGCGGGAATGTTAGGGTCATTCGGTGCTGCCGGGTTGCTGCCTGCCCGATTGGAAAGCGCTATTCTGGAGATCAAAGCGGCGCTGCCAGACGGACCGTACGCTTTTAACCTGATTAACAGCCCCCTTGAGCCGGCAATGGAACGTGGCGCAGCTGAACTGTATCTCAAGCACGGCATTCGAACAGTGGAAGCCTCAGCCTATATGGACGTCACCCCGGCACTGGTGCTTTACCGCGCCGCCGGGTTGGAGTCTGATCCCGCTGGAGCTGTCGTGATACGCAACCACATCATCGCCAAACTGTCTCGGAAAGAAGTCGCATTGCGTTTCCTGAGCCCAGCCCCTAAAGACATTCTGGCCCAGCTGGTAACGGACGGCAAGATTACAGCTGAGCAGGCACAACTGGCGCAGTCTGTACCCATGGCGGATGACATCACCGTGGAGGCGGATTCCGGCGGTCACACCGATAATCGACCGCTGGTATTGCTGCTGCCGGCAATTTTAGCGCTGCGAGATGAACTGCAGGCGCGTTATCAGTATGCTGTGGTACCGCGGGTGGGCGCAGCTGGTGGGATCGCCACACCGCACGCTGCTTACGCCGCCTTCGCCATGGGAGCTGCCTACATCGCTACCGGTTCAGTCAACCAGGCATGCGTGGAGGCGGGTGCATCGGAACACACGCGCAATTTGCTGGCTGCGGCTGGCATGGCGGACGTGATCATGGCGCCGGCTGCCGATATGTTCGAAATGGGAGTCAAGGTGCAGGTTTTACGCCGCGGCACTATGTTTGGTCAGCGGGCGCTCAAATTGTATGAATTGTATTCGCGCTACAACTCGATCGAAGAAATTCCTGCCGATGAGCGAGAAAAACTGGAAAAGAACGTCTTTAAACGCGAATTGAGTGCGGTGTGGGCTGACACCGTACAATTCTTTACCGAACGGGACCCGCGTCAGATCGAACGTGCGAATGCCGATCCGCGCCAAAAAATGGCGTTGATCTTCCGCTGGTATCTTGGGCTGTCATCGCGCTGGTCAAATACGGGTGAAAAAGGCCGCGAAATGGATTATCAAATCTGGTGCGGTCCGTCTATGGGCGCTTTCAACGACTGGGTACGCGGCACCTATTTGGAAAAAGCTGAAAACCGCAGCGTGACTGACCTGGCGCTGCAAATCCTAACCGGCACAGCCTATTTGATCCGCCTGCGCCACATGGCTGCTTTCAGTGTAAAAACTTCGGCAACACTGGATCATTACACCCCCATCCAGCCTCTGTAAAACTGATTTTGTTTGTTTTACCCGACTCGTTTAATGATGGGTCGGGTTTTATTATTACGGACAGCCAGCGTCAACAAATAGGGTCCAATCTCTCGCCACAGTCCGTGCCAGAACTTATTATGAGAATTGGCTATGCGCATATCGAAAGATCCCCATCCATCAACCGAGGTTCTAGCGATGGAGGTGATATCCACCGTTCGCGTGTCTAACCGCAGCCCTTTGCCAAGAGCTTTCAGTACAGCCTCTTTAGCGCTCCATATCAGCGTCCCAGCCCACCCAAGGCGTTCCGTAGGAATATCATCCAGGATGATTAACTCTCCGGGTGTGAAGAAGTCTTCGTAAAAACTGCGCGGGTGATCCTCCACCCATTCAAGATCTATTCCCAGGCCAATGTCGGGATTCGTAGCCACTGCTGCTACTGCCATGCCTTCCCTATGGCTGATGCTCAATTGAATTGGCAATGCTTGACCAGCCACACTCACAAATGGCGCGCCCTCCGGATGATTGGCTATGGTGATCTGGTCAAAGGGCAGCCCTGCCAGATTGGGGATACATCTGGCTAGCAGCGTTTTCGCAGTCACCCGCCCCAACAACCACTCAGAGCGCCGTTTGGGAAAGCGCATTCCATTGAAGCGAGTCTGCTCCTCCAGTGAGAGCAACCCGGTGGATGGGACTCCAATGAGGCCGGCCCCCTCAGGACCGGCCTCATCCATATACCAGTAAATTACGTCGGCGTCAGGCACCGTTAATTAGACATCCCGCTGTTATTTTGCATCATCCATCAGTCGGCGCAGCGGGACCAATAACTTCTCATCCACCGTGTAAGGCAGCGGCGAGGTACGGTAGTTGTCCAATTCCAGGTACACGCGCCCTTTAGCATCCACCACCTGGGCGTCGAAAGTCAAATTTCCTTCGGCATCCTGGTTGGGCGTCACGGCAGCATAGATTGGGACACCATTCGGGATGATCGGGAACAAGCGCAGTTCGCCGATCGATCGCGGCAGCGCCAACGATCCGGTTGATCCTGCCTCCCAGATGCCCGCGGTCTGCATACACAACTCAACCAGCACCGGGGTGCTGACCAGTTCCTGCCCCTCGGCAGTAATGGAAGGCGTGCGTTTGTTCAACTTGCCAAGGACGGTTAATCCCGAGCGCTGCACGGCTTCCAAAACCTGAAATGCCGGCCCATGGAAGTAGAGTTTATAGATGTCCTTGGCTTTCACCGTATAGTGGCCATTCCAAACCGGCGGCGTCACAACGAGATCT
Source organism: Bellilinea sp. (assembly GCA_036514835.1). Lineage (GTDB taxonomy): Bacteria > Chloroflexota > Anaerolineae > Anaerolineales > Anaerolineaceae > Bellilinea. Next base: position 4,184 of record DATBWK010000268.1, on the reverse strand, counting down.
TCGGCCTTATCGCTGATCGGGCTCAGATGCACGCTGCCAGAGAAGTGCAGCATTTTTTCCTCATCGCGGCCAAATCGGGCAAGCCTGGACTCGAGAATGACGTGCGCTACCAGAGCACCGTTTTCATGGGCCACCTGAGCGCGCCAGGTGATGCGCCGCGGCTCATCCTTGTAGAACTTGAACGGCGCTAGGAAGCGGATATTTTCCAGGCGGGCGACGTTGAACCCGCTCTTTTCGGATGCCAGCACAGACGATATGTGTTTGGCTGCCACCGAGAACCCCTCGATGCCCATCACACCGGGCAGCAGCGGGATGCCGTTCATCGCGTGGTCTTTCAGGAATAACTCAGCTTTGGGATCCAGATCAGCTTCCAACAAGACCCCGGTATTCAGGTCCAGGCCTGTCAGGCGGCTAAACATGATGTGGATAGGCCTGCCGGCGGTCAGTGCCTGGTTGGCAGCCTCAAGGTTGAGACCGCCATCTGCCTGGCGTGACTTTTCCAGTAATCCCAACGAGCCAGCCAGCAGCACTTCACCACCAGTTGCGCCATGCACCAATTCCCGGTAAACCAGAGGCGCAGCTTGTTCCGGCTGCATCATTTCAATGCCGGCGCGTTCCATCAACATGGGGATCGAGCCACGGCTAGCCATGCCGACCTGCGCCCAGGCGCTCCAGTCAATGGCGACCGCTTTCAGGACCGGGTTTTGCCGCCGTAACGCGTACATCATACGGCAGACCAGGTCATTGGCAGCACTGTAATCCGCCTGACCGGAGTTTCCGAAGCGCCCGGCCACCGAAGTGAAGGCGATGGCTGCCTTGAGTGGTTTCTTGTTCTTTTGCAGCGCTTTCAGGAAGTGGAAGAAACCGGAGGCTTTAATCGCCAGGGTCTCGTGAACCTCCTCAAGCGGTTTGCTTTCCAATTTACGGCTGTGTTCCAGCCCGGCTGCGTGAACGAAAACGTCCACCCGGCCCTCAGCCTTTACAACTTTCTTGACCACCGCAGCCACGGATTGGGCATCCGTGACATCACAGGTCAGGTAATAGCCTTTTCCACCGGCTTGCTGAACAGTTTCCAACGTGCGCAACGTGGCTGCAGCGCGCATGGTTTTATCCAGGATCGAATCCACCTGTTTGGGGGTCAGTTTTTGCCCTTCAGCTGCCAGACGCTGCATGGTGGCAGTTTTAAGCGCTTCACGCCCGCTGTGCGCCAGTTGAATGCCTGCATCCTGCGGATCCGGCAATTCGGCGCGGCCCAACAGGTAGAAAGTGCCCTGTGTTTGCTGAGCCAGATCGGTCACAACCGAAGCCGTTATTCCAGCGGTACCGCCGCTCACGAGGAAGACCGGATGGCTGCCGAGGTCCAGCTTTTGTTCTTCAACCTCCCGGTCGAGCATAGCGATGCCAAAGCGCTGTTCGCCGCGCCAACCAACCTCGACCACCGCCGAATCGACCAAAGTCTCTTCGATCAGCAGGGAAGCGATACGGGCAGAACTTTCGTCTTCAGCAAAGTCGACAACTTTGACCAGTAAATTGGCGCGTTCCATGCCCATGGCCTTGGTAAATCCGCTCACGGCGCCGCCTAACGGTGCAGATGCACCATCAGCTCCGTAGCCGTGCAGCCCGCCCATACGGGTGGCGCTCACCAGGAAAGCTTGCGGGCCAACCAGGCGCAGCAAGTGGTACAAGGGGAGGATGCGAGCATCGAGTTCCGTATCCCACGAGGCAGCATCGAGTTCGGTCAAAGGTGGTTCGATATTCAAGGCAGGCAGGTAGTACATGCCGGTGACCGGAGTTTCGGCCTGCCAGGCCTGGATTTTAGCCAGGGCAGTCTCATCCACATTTGTGACAACCATCACCTGGGCTTTTCGGCCGCGCAGGCGGTGTGCCAGGGCGTCCGCGGTCTTCTCATTGTCTCCAACGACCAGAATTCGGCTGCTGGCATCAATTTTCAAACCAGTGGGAGTGCACAGGTTCAGCCGCGGTCGCAGTACAGGCAGGGGTACGCGGCGCCGGATGGTAACGGGTTGCTCCGGTTCGGTAGACGGGGTTGATTCAACTGGTGAAGCTGGTTTTTCCTCACCCTTCGTTTCTACTTCCGCCACGACAGGTTCAACAATTGCAGGAGCAGCGGGTTCTACGGGTTGCGGAGCTGCAGGTGCTGTCCGTTCAGCCAGGGCATCAGCCATAAACTGCACGACTTTGGCCAGGGTGTTGTAATCTGACAGGCGCAGATCTTCGCGCCGCGCAATATCATAGTGGGTACGGATGGTGGCAAACAATTCGGCCTGTTTGACCGTGTCGATCCCCAGATCGGCTTCCAGATCCAGGTCCATATCCAGCATTTCGGATGGATAACCGGTTTTTTCACTGACCGCTTGCAGAACGAAATCTTGAATTTCATTATTTGCGACTGGTTCAGATGTTACCCCAGCGGCAGTATGGACCACTTCGGTTTGCACCGCAGCAGAACCGACAACGGCTGCGGGGGCACTTGGTGCGGTTTGCGCAACAGTTGCGTCCAGCATGAACTGAACAACTTTGGCCAATGTGTTGTAATCCGATAGGCGCAGGTCTTCGCGCCGCACAATGTTGTAGTGTGTACGGATGGTAGCGAATAATTCAGCCTGCTTGACGGTGTCGATGCCGAGATCGGCTTCGAGGTCCAGATCCATGTCCAACATTTCAGATGGATAACCGGTTTTTTCGCTGACAGCTGCCAGAACGAAAGCCTTGACCTCGTCCTGGGAAACAGTGGAAGGTGCCAACTCTGGGGCCTGCTGTGCGACGGGTTCTTGAGCAGCTTGTGGCGCTCGCTGTACGCCTTGGGCTGGTTCGGAGGCTGGCGCACGCTGTGCGCCGCTACTGATACCAGCTGCGGTTTCTGGCGCTGGTTGGGCGCTGTTACCGGACGACAGTGCATCGCGCATGAAGCTGACGACCTTGGTCAGGGTGTTGTACTCGGAAAGGCGCAGGTCTTCACGGCGCGCGATGTTGTAGTGGGTACGGATGGTGGCGAATAATTCTGCCTGTTTGACGGTGTCGATGCCCAGATCGGCTTCCAGATCGAGGTCCATATCCAGCATTTCCGACGGGTAGCCAGTTTTTTCACTGACCGCAGCCAGAACAAAAGCTTTGATTTCGTCATCGGACACAGTGGATGGTGCCAGCTCTGGCTCACGTTGTACGATAGGTTCAGGTGTGGTTTCTGGCGCACGCTGTGCGCCGTTACCGATTTCAGTTGCGGTTTGTGACACGGTTTCTGGCGTAGGCTGTGCGCTGCTGCCCGACGAAAGGGCGTCGCGCATGAAACCGATTACTTTTTCCAGGGTGTTGTATTCTGACAGGCGCAGATCTTCGCGCCGCGGAATGTTGTAGTGGGTGCGGATCGTGGCAAACAGTTCCGCCTGTTTGACGGTGTCGATGCCCAGATCAGCTTCAAGATCAAGGCCGAGGTCGAGCATTTCAGCCGGATAGCCGGTTTTTTCGCTGACGGCATCCAGCACGAAGGCTTTGATTTCATCGTCGGAAACAAGTGCCATAAGCAGCTCTGGTGCAGGCTGTGCGACGGGTTCGGGCGCAGTTTGTGGTGGTGTTTCTGGCGCACGCTGTGCAACTGCTTCTGGGGCGGTTTCTGGAGCACGTAGTGCGCTGCTACCAGCGACGCCACTAGCTGGGGAATCAGCCCAAAGAGTGGGACCGAAACCGTATTGCCAGGTCGATTTGGCCGGGCTCAGCTTTGGCTGTCCGATATTTTTGACGCGCAGGGTACGTTGAGTTACTTCCAATTCGGCCGCGTCGTAACCAGTCATTTTATTGAGCCATTGGGTATAAACCGGCTCATTTTTGCGGTTTAGCGCATCCGGGATCACTCGGTAGAGCACCATCGCGATTTGCGAGCCAAAACCGGCGCCCAACCGCAAGGCATATTTGACGTTGTACTCACCGCCGTGCGACAGGTTCAGATCGCCCAGATCGGGATCCGGATCAAAATCATCGTCGTAATGGGCGATCGGCGGCACGATGCCATATTGCAGCGCCTTGACCGCCACCACGTCTTCGACGCCCACACCCATCGTGTGACCGGTGAAACCTTTGGTATTGGCAATAATCACCTGATTGGCATGATCGGTAAAGGTGTTGCGCAATGCATGAATTTCAGCAGCAGCTGATCCGCCTCGCGCCGG
>DATBWK010000267.1:0-6969 GCA_036514835.1 Bellilinea sp. | reverse complement strand
TCTGGCGGGTGGCGTTGGTAGCGCTGGGATTAGCATTCATACCGCTTTATTTTGCCAACTCGCTGGCTACCGCGGTGGTCGGCAGCGCGCTGGTCGGCTTTGGTTTCGCCGGCGTAATCACCACCATGGACTTAATCGGCGCGAAGGTGATGGACGAAGATACACGCAAATATAACCTGCGCCGCGAAGGGATCATTTCCAATGCACTGGGTTTTATGAACCGTCTCAACGGAGTGTTCACCGGGGCCGCCTTCCTGTTGGTGAATAGACTATTTGGCTTTGTTAGCGGCAACAATCCCGGTCCCGACCCTGCCAATGCCTCGCGTTTTCTATTGACCGTGTTCCCGTTGGTATTGATGGTGATCAGTTTTGGTTTCTCATGGTTGATCAAATTCCAGAAGGACGAAAAACCGCCCGAATTGGTCCTAGCTGCGACTGAAGTTGGCGGGGATTAAGGGGGAGAAATGGCACTCGTACATATTGATCACCTGCCAGAGACGGTCAAGGTCATTCTGCCGCTCAACATCATTCTTCCTGACCCCGGGCAGATGAACGACATCCCGGTCAGTCAACGCAAAGTGCTCTATCTGTTGCACGGCTTGAGTGATGACGCCAGTGCCTGGCAGCGCTTCTCCCCCATTGAGATTCTAGCCAGGCGATATGGACTGGTGGTGGTGATGCCGTCGGTTGGGCGCAGTTTCTACGCCGATCTGCCAAATGGTCAGCAATTTTTCACCTACCTGACCCAGGAACTGCCGCAATATCTGCAGGATGTTTTTGGCATTCTGCCGCGCCGCGATAATACGATGATCGCCGGCCTCTCCATGGGCGGGTACGGCGCTTTCAAAGCCGCCTTCGCCTACCCGGATCGTTATTTTGCCGCTGCCAGTTTTTCCGGAGTACTATCGCTTGCGATTATCGGAAATAACCCGGATGACCCACGGATGCCGGAGTTTCGCACCGTTTTTGGCGATCTGACCCAATTGGCAGGCAGCGAGCATGACCCAAATACCTGGTTGCGACGCGCAGCAGCCAATCCTGCTTCCCTGCCGCGTTTGTTTGTCACCACGGGCCGCCAGGAAGATTTATACCCGCTCAATTTGCAATTCATGGCTGCCTGCCAGAAATTGGGCATCCCGTTGGACTACCACGAGGAAGATGGGCTGCATGATTGGTTTAACTGGAACCGGCAAATTGAACGCTTCCTTGCCAAAGTTCTCGAACCGCTGCCAGCCTGACCGATTGGAGAAAAATGCAGCACATTGCTAATTTTGATATCCATATACACCCAGAACAGCAGGGCAGCTATTTCACCATACCTTTCGTGGTCCCGGATAATTTCGAGTGGGAGCTATTGACGCTCAAATATGACTACGGACGAAGAGCCGCCGAGCAGAAATTCATCGAAAGCGGTGAGTGGATCGACCATTCCGAGCAGAATATCATTGATCTCGGTCTGATCGGTCCGGATGGTGTTCAGGTGGGTGCCTCTGGTTCGGACAAGACCGAAATCACCGTCTGCGAGGAGTATGCCACGCCTGGTTACCGGCCTTGTTGCATCGTCCCTGGTGAGTGGCAGGTGATCGTGGGAGCTTATAAAGTCGAGCCGGATGGTGTCGCGGTCTATTACAACCTATCGCTGGAGGGTAAAAGCCGGCGGCTGCTCAAAGGCGATCTGCATGCGCATACCCTGGCATCCGATGGGGTTCACACGTTGGAGGAGCTGGCCTTCAAGGCTAAACGCAATGGATTGGATTTTGTGGCTGTCACCGATCACAACCAGCTGGTTGCCAAAGATAACCTGCCGCGTTTGCCGGGGGTAACGATGATTCCCGGGGTCGAATGGACGCACTTCAAAGGCCATGCCAATTTCCTGGGCGTTGATCAACCCTATGACGAACCCTTCATGGCCAACACGCCTACCGAAATTCAGGCTAAATTCACATCAGCTCGTCAGCATGGAGCGCTAATCAGCATCAATCACCCCTTCGAACCCATCGCGCCTTTCCAATTCGACATGGCTTCGCTGCCGTTTGATTGCATCGAGATTTGGAACGGCCCCATGCGTGAATCCAACCTGCGTGCGGTAGGCTACTGGCAGCAGTTGCTGGCTTCCGGTCAGAAGATCCCGGCCTGCGGCGGCAGCGATTACCACCGCGATACCCCGTTTATTTTCCTGGGCGGGCCAACCATGGGCGTGTTCGCTGAATCAAATGGTGCCAGTGACATCCTGGCAGCTGTCCGCGCCGGGCACAGTTTCATCACCTTTGCCTCGAACGGTCCAAGCATCGAGGTTACCGCTGGCGAGGCTATCCTGGGTGACACGGTGCCCTGGGCAGAGATTAAATCGATTCAGATCAACGGATTGGGCATGCTTTCCGGCGATGTGCTGCGGGTGGTGACTGCCACAAGCAGCGAAACACTGTTCACCATGCCTGCGGATGGCGATATCGACTTGACGTATCCAATGACTGCGCCTGGCTTCGCCAGAGTCGAAATTCTACGGGCGTTCCTGCCCGGTCTCCCCATGCTGCCCGCGCTGATCTCCAACCCGATTTACTTCGACTCTTAGTTTCTATTCGTGGTCGGAGAACTGGCGAGCATACAACTGCGCGTACAACTTGTTTTGCTGCAGCAGTTCGGCATGCGTGCCCTGCTCGACGATTTGGCCCTGGTCCAGCACGTAAATCCAGTTGGCGTTGCGCACGGTACTCAAGCGGTGGGCAATCACGATCGCCGTGCGTCCGTGCAGCAAGTGCTCCAACGCCTTTTGGATGGCGACTTCAGTCACGGTGTCGATGTTGGCAGTGGCTTCATCCAGGATCAAAATACGCGGTTTGGCCAAAATGGCGCGTGCGATGCTGATCAATTGCCGCTGCCCAACCGACAGGTTTACCCCGCCCTCCTGCACTTTGGTCAGGTAGCCTTCCGGAGAGGCTGCAATGAATTCATGGGCATTAGCTAGCCGCGCGGCTTCCTCCACCTCGGCATGAGTGGCGTCCGGTTTGTGATAGCGGATATTTTCTTCCAGCGTGCGCGGAAAGAGAAACGGTTCCTGTGATACCACGCACACCTGCCGGCGCAGGGAGGCCTGCGTCACCGTGCGGATGTCGATGTCATCGATGCAGATCGCACCGGATTGAATTTCATAAAAGCGGGTTACCAGATTGGCAATCGACGTCTTACCCGCACCGGTCGGACCAACCAATGCGACCGTGCTGCCGGGCTGGATGGTGAAGCTGACATCATCGATCACCACTGGAGAGTCGGGTTTATAGCGGAAAACCACGTGGTCAAACGCCACCTTGCCCTGAATAAGCGGCATCTCGCGCGCATCGGGCTGGTCTGTGATCTCCACCGGCGTGTCCAGCAGCTTGACCACCTGCTCCCCGCCTGCCATAGCGGACTGAAAGGTGGTGAACAGACGGCTGACTTCCAAAATGGGCTGGAAGAAGCGCGTCACATACGACAGGAAAGCCACCATCACGCCAAGCGTCACGGTCTCGGATAGCACAAAATGGCCGCCAAACCACAATACGATAGCCGTGGCAACGATGCCAAGGAATTCGATGGTCGGCAGGAAAATGAACGAGAGCGACATGGCGTTGATGTAGGCTTTGCGGTTTTCGCGGTTAACGCGCTCAAAGCGCTCCTGCGAAGCCTTTTCCTGAGTAAAGGCCTGAATAGCGCGCATCCCGCTGATGTCCTCAGCCAGGTCGCCCACGACCGCGGCAATTTTTGAGCGTGTTTCGCGGAAGGATGCCCGGGCATAACGCGAGAAAATCCAGGTCGCCAGCACGATCAACGGCAGCACAGTGAAGGTGATCAGGGCCAGCCGGGGACTCATGGTCATCATCACAATCACAATGCCTACCAGCACCACCATATCGCCGATCAGTGTGATCACACCTTGCGACAGCAGCTCATTGATCTCTGCCACATCGTTCATCACCCGCGAAACAGTCACCCCGACAATGTGATTGTCGTGGTAACCCAGCTGCAAGCGTTGCAGATGGCGGAATAAATCGCTGCGAATTTTTGCCAGCATTTTCTGCCCGACCCATGCCAGCAAATACCGCTGTCCGCCGCTGACGAAGAATAAGAGGATAAATGCTGCCAGGATGATACCGGCGATTCGCCACAGACCGCTGGCATCTCTGGGCGTGATGTACTGGTCTATGGCGACCTTGGTCAGATACGGGGTCAACAGGGTCAACCCGGATTCGACCAGGGTTAGCACCAGCGCGATGGCCATTTTCGCCCGGTGCGGCCGCAGGTAAGACAAAAGGCGCTGGATGACGTGCGGGTTATATTTACCCGTATTTTCGCGATTGGCGCTGCCATAGCGGTCCAACGCATCGCGCGGACCCATCCCCGGTGAGAAATTACCAATCGAGAAGCTCATGTCAGGGCTTCCTTACGCATCAACTGGCGGTTGTAAATCTCGCTGTACAGGCGGGATGAATTCATCAATGTCTCGTGCGTGCCGCTGGCGCTGATGCGGCCTTTTTCCATCACCATGATCACGTCGGCATTGCGCACGGTGCTCAAGCGGTGAGCAATGACAAATGTGGTGCGGCCGCGAATCAGGTTTTGAAAAGCCAACTGAATCAAATGCTCGGTTTCAGCATCCACCGAGGCAGTGGCATCATCCAGAATAAGGATTTTGGGATCCAGCAGCAAGGCGCGGGCAATCGCCAGACGCTGCCGCTGCCCGCCGGAAAGTGTCACTCCGCGCTCGCCAATGCGGGTGGCATACCCCTGCGGGCTGCGAATGATAAATTCGTGTGCCTGCGCAGCCTGGGCGGCGTTGAGAATATCTTCCTCTGTGGCGGTCTCGCTGCCAAAAGCGATGTTGTCGCGAATCGACCCGGCAAACAGGGTCGCATCCTGCATGACGATGCCGATCTGGCTGCGCAAGGAGTGCAGCGTGGCTTTACGGATGTCGCAGCCGTCCACCAGGATTCGTCCCTGGGTTGGGTCGTAAAACCGCGGGATGAGACTGATGATGGTGGATTTCCCCGAGCCTGTCGAACCCAATAAGGCTACTGTTTGTCCGGCTTTGACGCTGAAATCGATGTCGTTGAGCACCTTTTTAGCACCATAGCTGAAGGAGACATGTTCAAAAACCACATTTCCCTGCAGCTGACCGAGCGGAACCGCGCCTGGCTCGTCGCGCACCTCGGAAACGGTGTCCAATGTGTCGAAAATGCGTTCAGCGGATGAACCGGCAATGGCGACCGCAGGAATAATCATCCCCAGACGCCGCACCGGCTCGATGAGCTGCCCCAGGTAGGTGATAAAGGCAATAATTTCACCGATCGTCAATTGACCGGCAATCACCTGAGACCCGCCGTACAAAATAATCGCCACCGTTCCCATATTGGCGATCAGGAATAACAACGGCAGGTTGACAGCCTGCATCTGTGCAGATTTGGCTGAAAGGTCAAACCAAAGGTTGTTTTCATAATCAAAGCGCTCGATCTCGGCGTCTTCCTGGACGTAAGCTTTTACTTCGCGCATGCCGCGCAGGTTCTGCTCGACAGTGGTAGTCAGCCGGGCTAATTGCTTCTGCACCAGCAGCGATAACGGACGAAAGCGCGACCCGAAATGCAGTGCCCGGTAAACCAATACCGGCATGGTCGCTAATACCAGCAAACCAAGTTTCCAATCCATGACCAGGAGAATGATGGCGGTAACCACCAACAGCAGCACCCCATCCATAATCCGGATGGTGGCCCGACCGGTAAGAAAACGAATGCGTTCAACATCCTGCACCGCCCGCGAAAGCAGTTCCCCTGTCTCAGATTGATCGTGGAAGGAAAAGCTCAGCTGGGTCAGTTTCTTCTGAATGGCGTTACGCAGGTCAAAGGCCACATTTTGCGAGGCGACTTCGCTTAATGTGCCTTCGAAATAATTCAACACCCCTTTTACCAGTGTCACCCCCAGCAGCGCCAACACAGACCAGGTCAGCACTTCCGGACGGTTGCCTTCCACGCCGGTATCGATGATCCAGCGGATAAATTGGGGAATAAGCGCATTCAGCCCCAAAATGACCAGCAGCGAAGCGTATGCTCCCAGGGTTTGCTTCCAGTAAGGTCTTAAATAGCCGTACACCCGCCATAAAAGCTGCAGCAGCGGTTGGGTGGTCGGTTGAATTTTAGGGAGGGAGATGGTTGTCTTTTCCGCGGTCATGTCTTGCCTGAATGCCCATTGGCATTATCCCACAAACGAGTGGGCGGAAAAACATCAAACCAGGTGACGAACCTCATGTCCAAATTCTGGATGGCAGAAATCATCCCAACGCCGTCGATTGCCCGGTCAGTAAATAATCCACTTGAATATTTGGCTCGAGCTGCTTGAAGTGTTCAGCCGCCAGTTTGACGTGGGTCAAATTCCAAAAGCTGCGCGCATTACGGCCTAACTCTTCCAGGTGCGTGATGATGATACGCGCGGGGTGAAACGCCAGGTGGAAATTGCAGAACTTGTCCAACAGTGCTGGCGCGCCAGTCACGCCCTCACGGCGACCAAGCCACAGGTGGGCAAATACGGTATCAACGCGGCCAAAATCCGGCATGGCGGACTGGTTGTAGTCCCGCGTGTCACCGGGGAACAACCAGCGTTGACCATCCACCTCGATGCGGTACCCCATTTCTGGGACGCCGTGCATCTCGCCGTCATGGGCCAGGTTAAAATGCAGCCCTTCGAAGGGTAGGATTTTGATTCCGTCCAGCTCAAATTCCTGCAAGACCAGCGGCACCAGAATATTGGCTTTGGGAATGCCGATTTCTTCCAGTGTGGCGAGCATAAACTCTGGGACCACCCAACGGATGGGCAGGTTACGCAATGACCGGATCGTATCTTTATCCAGATGGTCAGCGTGTCGGTGGGTCAACAATACAAACGACATCTTGCTCAAATCTCGAGCGGTATCCACTTCCGGGGCTGCCGGCAGGCGGGCACGCAGCG
>DATBWK010000266.1:0-3484 GCA_036514835.1 Bellilinea sp. | reverse complement strand
GTTAATTTTTTGCAAGAGCCGGTGTAATTCGGCTCGGAATAGATGGCAATTTGATTGGCAGCCGGCGTACAGGCTGCTGGCGGAGGCGGTGTGCAGCCATAATTCTTGACCAACGAGCGCACTCCTTGCGGTACGCTGACGTTTCCTTCGTAATCCCACACGCGTACTGCAATATCAATTAACCCGTTCTGCAGGTAGACCGAGCAAACATCGGCATTGATACTGAATGGATTGCCGCTGGTCGGATTGCCAAGGTCGAGCCAGGCGCCGCCGCGATTGCGTGCCAGGGCTTGAATTTTAACCACGCCGCGATCGTCAGCAGCCGTACCGCTAATCGCCAGCGTCGGGCTGGTGACAATCTGCCCGTTGAGCGGTGAACTCAGACTGGCTGTGCCCGGGTTGGCGCCAACATTGCCTGAAATATACTGATCCTGGCATTGTGTGCCGTATTCGGGAAAACGGCTGGCTTCATAGCAGGTTCGCGGCGTCCCGTCATTGACAGAGACGTCGTCAAAGCGGATGTCGATCGAAGACCCCCAGGGCACTGATTGCCCGTTGGAGGTGTAATAATACAAACCGGTGGTCACGTGAAAATGCAGGTGGTGCCCGGAACTGTAACCAGTGTCATCCACGTTGCCAATATACTGTCCCTGCATCACTGATGCGCCAACTTGCTTTAGCTCTGCTGGGATGCTTCCGGCTGCCATATGGAAGTAAATCTGATACGAAGTAGGGCTGGTGCTTTTGTCCTCGATAACCAGGGAATTGGTGCAGGTTGTACTGCCGTTATAACACCCATCGTACCAACTCTTTATGGTCCCGCCTTTGGCGGCCAGCAGCGGGAACATGGTGCCGTCATAAAAGTCATAGGCATAGCGGCAGCGTTCGATCCCGCACGAATTGTAGATCAGAAAGTGGCCAATTGACCCGCTCAATCCCTTTTTGACATTCGCCGCCCAGGGCAGTTTATAGCCGCGGTAGACAGTTCCGTCCAGCGTCCCATCCAGGCCATTTTTTTGAGCGTATTGATCAAGCTGCATTTCGATCGGCAGCATCTGAGACGGAAAGGCGTCCAGTGAGGCGCTGAACTGTGTATCCTCTGATAAAAGTACCTCCCAGCCGCCTGGTGCCGTATCGTCCCGTAATCCAATTGCCAGGGCCGGTTCAGTGGCAATCACTTCGCCGGTCGTCAAATCAACTGGCGCCAGCCACAGCAGCGCCGACTGCTCGTCAGCGCTTGGGACAAAATTATCAATAGTATAGCCAATCTCGCTTGCCCCCATCAATTTGCCTTGGTACTCCCCCAGCTTGTCCTGCAGCGCCTGTTCGAGCGCCGGGTCGACCTCGCCGCCGCCTGTTGGCGGTTGCGGCGCAGCCAACGAATTGCGGGGAGCGATCGCTGTGAGCCAGAGTGTGAGTGCCAGCATCACGGCCAATGTGAGCAAAGTGATTTTTTTCATGAAAGTCCTCCGGGCTTCGCGCTATGCGTTCCGCCCCAATGCAAACAATAAAATATCTGGTACTTTTAGTTCCAAGTTTCGTGCCAGTTTAAGCTATAACGATCCGGCTGTTCGGTTCGTACAGCCGGATCGTTTGAGAGTTCTCAGAGAATATTATGAACGGCCCATTTCAACCACGAAGGCCTGCAGCGCCACTTCAAGATCCATCTGGCTGGTCTTCGACATGCGGTCGATTTCCAGCAGCCGGTGGTAGATCTGGTTTAAATTTTCAAAGCTGTAACGCCTCGCCTGGTTGAGCGCCTTCTGCGCCGGAAAGGGAGCCGTACCCAGCAGTCTTCCCACGGCTTCATCGCTCGTGATGCCATTTGCCCGCGCTTCTTTGGCCATTTGAATTAACCGGTACTGGCGCACGATCATGCCGTACAGGCTGATGGCGTCCTGTTCTTCCAACAGCCGCCCCAGTTGACGCAGGGCCAGGCGTGAATCACCCATCGCCAATGCGTCCACCATCACGAACACGTCCGCCTGCCCGCCCGGCGCGGTCAATTCGTGCACATCTTCCGGCTCGACTGGCCGTTTGAAATCGACATAGGTCAGCAGTTTATTGATCTCCTGCCGCGCCTGGCCAGTGTCCGACCCGACGATACCTGCCAGCACGCTGGCTGCCTGGGGAGTCATTCGCCCGCCCTGGCGTTTCACTTCGCTGTTGATCCAGCCTGGCATGGCATTCAAGGCCGGCAGCCGGAAAATTTCAATCTTAACCATACCGCCGGCCCCGCGCGCCCACTCCAGCAGCGGATGGATTTTTATTTTCCCGTGATCTTTATACTCGTAAAGATTCTTCCAGCCGCGCTGAGTCCCGCTCGAGATCCAGGTGTCGTCCTGAACCAGCAGCATCGCGGTGCTTTCCGGCAATTTACTCAGTGTCTGAATGAACTTTTGCCGCCCGCTTTCGGAACGCATCAAATTGACCGGGTTATTCAGAATCACCATGCGCCGCGGGGTCAAAAACGGCAGGGTGTACGCTGCCGTGCGCACATCTTCTTCGCGGGTGCCGGATTCAGCCGCGTCCATGCGGGTGATGTTCATATCCGCCATCGCGGGGTCGCCCATTTGAGCTGCCATCACCTCCGTGCGGTCATGCAGCGCCTGATGATCGTCGCCATACAGCAGCGTGACTACCGGCAGGGTTTCAGTCGCGGTGGAATCGCTCACAAACTAAGCCTCAAGCAGGTCGCGGGTTAATACCTGATGCACCGGCATGCGGCCGCGTTGGAAATGGTTGATTCCTACTACTCTCAGACCGCCCAGGTTGGCGTCGGTCGTTACCGTTTCCTGCAGTTTGGGTCCGAGCGGGAAAGTCAGAATCAGCACCAGTGTCACCAGGGTGGTGATCAGCGGCAGCCGGTCGAGTTTGCGGCGCAAGTCGCCTTCACTGCCGAGCATAGCCAGCCAGGCGGCAGTGCCGGCTGCCAGGCCGGATACCGCGAAGTTGGTGCCGCAGTGCGGATGAATCGCCAGGCGTTTTTCGCCGGCCCGCAGCCGGGTTTGAGCCTCTTCAACCGCATCCCGCAGTTCTTCGATATCAATCTCCCCCACCACCCAGAATCCGCGTGGATTCGAATACCCCGCCATTCGCGTGCCGGCTTTTTTGCCAGCCAAAATTTGCAATGTCGCATGTTCGAGCGCATGGTTGCGCCGTACCAGAGAAAGCTGTCTACCAATCATCGCCGCACTCCAATCTTTCCGGTAAATTTAACCAAGATTATAGGCCTTAACCAATATCGGTGCGCGGATGTATTCAATGAATTGTCAGGCCGCATCATTCATTAACGCCGCCCGCTCGGTAGTGCTGAATTCCTGCTCGTGCCGGGCAAAGGCTTTGACGTCGATCTTACGCAGCAGCACCAACGATACCACCAGCAGTCCAGCTTCCACAAAGAACACCACCACATACCCCGTCAGCGCATGACTGCTCAGTTGCGTGACCACGTCACGCAGCGCACCGCCCAGCACTGTGCCAA
>DATBWK010000265.1:0-10119 GCA_036514835.1 Bellilinea sp. | reverse complement strand
TTGGCACGCTGGGCAAAGGCAGGCACAAAGACCTATTACGTGGTATGCACCAGCGGCGATGTGGGGATTGCTACCGCTGGGATGACCAAACAGCGCGCCGGCGAGATCCGCGAAGAAGAGCAGCGCAATGCTGCCGCAATTGCCGGCGCCAGCGAAGTTGTGTTCCTGCGCGAGCCGGATGGAATGCTGCAACCCACCCTGGACCTGCGTAAAAAACTGGTGCGGGAAATTCGCCGCCTGCGTCCGGAAGTGGTCATTTGCAGCGACCCGACCATCGTACTGGCGTCATCCGATTACATTAATCACCCGGATCACCGCGCAGCCGGAATGGCGGCACTGGATGCGGTATTTCCAGCCGCCGGGCAGCCCAACCTGTTCGAAGAATTGGCCGCCGAAGGCGTCACCGCTCATAAAGTGCGCAAAGTGTATGTTAATTCCTGGGAAAATTGCGACACATTTATCAATATCAGCGATACGATGGAAATCAAAATCGCGGCGCTGAAAGCGCATGTCAGCCAGATGAACGGCAACGACCCGACTGAAATGATGCGTCAGTGGGCTGCGGAGGTTGCCAAAGGCAAGGAAATGACCTACGCCGAAAGTTTTCGGGTGATCAGCCTGGTCACTGATGAGGATTGGGCCAAAACAAAAGGGATGGTTCTTCCCCTGGAGTAATTACTCGCCGAACATTTCCAGCAGGACTGGATTGATGGCATCCCAATTTGGCAGCAGAACATTGGCACCCTGGTCGGTGGTCCAGGGGTTGACCATTTCGCGCGTGATGGTGCGGTTGTCAATTCCGTCCGGGCCAGCCCGCAGCAGCGCCATTCCCAGCCGCGGCCAGAGGAAGAAGGGCACATTGGTGTCCACAGATTGTAAAAATACGCCGGCTACCAGCGGGATCCGTCCCCAGGAGCCGGGATTGAGCAGCTGCTTGAAGGCGGCTTTAAGCAGGAATTGACCGTGCTGCATGCGGAAGAAGTCATCGCTGCTCGAGCGGTCGCGGGCAAACGCCAACGCTTGCTCGCCATTCAGTGTGTATTGACCCGGGCTAAAACCCGCCATATTTTCTGCCAGATCGATGTTCAGGCCGCCCATGGCGTCCACGATCTCAGTGAAGCTGCTGAATTTGATGCGGGCGTAGTAATTGACCGTAAGGCCGAAATTGGTCCGCACTGTTTCCATGGCTGCTTCTGGGCCGCTGCCTTCCAGATTGGCTTCAGCAAAGAAGTGAGCTGTATTGATGCGATTCTCGCCCACACCGGGGATGCTCACCCATAGATCGCGCGGGATGGACAGCATATTGACCGTCGGCTTGAGGGGGATGATGCTGAGCAGGATGTTGGTATCCGTGCGGCCGACCGCGGAACCGTCCGGGGTGCGGTCAATGCCGAGGACGAGAATATTGGTACGAACCGGTGCCAAAAAATAGGCAGCAAAAACCAGAAGGAGAACGGCCAGCAAGGGCAGGCAGCCGCAGGTGAAGCAGCTGCGGGTTTTTACCGGTGTTTCTTCGATTTCAATGGGCTGATAGTATTCGTTCGGGTCTGCCACCCGTGTGGGTTGGGTTGAGGCCGAATTAGGGGTGTTGGGATTGACTGAGATGTTTACCATAGGCGTTTGCAGCCGAGAATTCTATCGCATAATGCTAATTCTGTCAGCAAAAAATGACCACAGTCCCCGTATGAGGACTGTGGATGTTTGTTTCTAATTGATTTTTACGGCTGATAAAACTGATTGGGGTCAATATTCTGGAACCAACCGGAAGTAAAGGCGGCGATAAACACGACCGTCGCGATGATGCTCAGGGCTATCCCGATGGCATTCAAGATGATGCCGGCCAGCGCGAATCCACGGTTGGATGATTTCAACCCAAGGAAGCCAAA
Source organism: Bellilinea sp. (assembly GCA_036514835.1). Classification (GTDB taxonomy): domain Bacteria; phylum Chloroflexota; class Anaerolineae; order Anaerolineales; family Anaerolineaceae; genus Bellilinea. The sequence goes on along the minus strand of DATBWK010000265.1, from coordinate 8,233 downwards.
AATGACGCCGGCAATAGCCAGCGGACCGCCGCAGATGGGGATGCACCAGGTGAGCAAATTGATCAATCCTAGCACCAGCGAAGTGATAGCAGCCCAACCGCGTTCTGTTGGCGCAGCCGGTGTAACCGGTGGCGGCAATAATTCAGGTTCAAGAGATGGGGGCAGTACAGTCTCGTCGGTCATTTTTTCTCCTCGGTCTTGCGGCAGATCCTTTTCATGCGTGCGGAATGCCGTTGGTGAATTATTTCTCGAAAATATTAAGATTTTTGAAAGACCCGTATTCCTTATTGAAATATTATAGCCAATACTTCAGCAAAAAAACGGGCTCTTTGTAGGAAGACCAAAATATCTACGCGGCGCTGGTTGGCCCCAGCACCGCTTCGATGCGTTCTAACACTTCGTTGGTCAGCAAATCCACTGCCTCTGCTGCCGCCACGTTTTCATCTAGCTGCTCCAGACGGGTGGCACCGGTGATAACGCTGGATATTTCCTTACGGCGCAATATCCACGCCAATGCCAGTTGGCCGGTTGTCAACTCGAGTTCCTGGGCGATGTTGGTTAAACTGCGGACTTTGGCCAGCCGTTCCGGGGTGATGCGGTCGCGCATCCAGCCCATATCTTCCAGAGAAGCGCGGCTCACGGCTGGAATTCCCTGGTTATATTTGCCGGTGAGAATCCCCTGGTACAGCGGGCTGAAAGTGGTGATGCCCATACCCAGCTCGCGGCAGGTGGGGGCGATATCCTCCTCGAAGCGGCGGCGGTGGAGCATGTTGTACTGCGGCTGTTCCATGCTGGGCGGTACCAGGCCGAATTGGCGGCAGATGCCGACGACCTGCGCGATCTGCTGGGCTTCCCATTCCGAGGTGCCCCAGTACAGCACCTTGCCTTGATGCACCAGGTCGTCCATCACCCGGGCGACTTCTTCAAGCGGGGTATCCGGGTCGTAGCGGTGACAAAAGTACAGGTCAACATAATCGGTGCCTAGGCGGCGCAGGGAAGCATGGATCGACTCCATGACGTGTTTACGTGAGAGACCGCGTCCGTTTGGGCCTGGCATGGTCGGCCAGAACACTTTGGACGAGATCACCAACGCCTCACGTGGCAGATTTTTAATGGCTTCACCCATCAAAGTTTCAGCCTGCCCGCCGCCGTACATGTCGGCGTTGTCGAAGAAGTTGATGCCCTGGTCATAGGCGGCGTGAATCAGGTTGGCAGCTGCCGTCTGATCCACCTGTTTACCAAATGTGATCCAGGCCCCCAAAGATATTTCACTGACCTTGAGGCCAGAGCGTCCCAGTCGTCGATAATGCATGCTTCCCTCCCGGAAGACGGTTGTGGTTTGGCTGGCGGAAGCCGGCTATTCCATATCGTGGATTTTCCCCTCGGTCAGCGCTTTGGAGGCTTCACCGATGCCCAACGGCTTCCACTTTTCCTGGTTGGCGCGCAAACGGTGTTGACCGCCGCCGCGGTTGTGCATCAGATCAAAGCCTTCCGGCTTGATGAACATATCCTCGCCTTCCAATAGCCCGCTAACGCCGCTTTGGCCGGGCTCAGCGCGCTTGTTCTGGCAGTAACTGCAGGTTTTGGGATCATGGGGGCTGTATTCCAGCGGCTCTTCGTAGGTGGTGATGTAGCCTTCGTAGTTGCGCAGGATGATTTTATGGTCAGACATGCTGATCATGTAGTTGGGCATCACCGGAATTTTGCCGCCGCCGCCAGGCGCGTCCACCACAAAGGTCGGCACGGCATAACCGGAGGTGTGACCGCGCAGTCCTTCGATGATTTCCATGCCTTTGGCGACCGGCGTGCGGAAATGACCGGCGCCCTCCACCAGATCACACTGGTAGAGATAGTACGGGCGCACGCGGATGCGCACCAGGTCTTGTACCAGCTTGCGCTGGATGTGCACGCAATCATTAACGCCAGCCAGCAGTACGGATTGGTTGCCCAGGGGAATACCGGCGCGCGACAGGCAGTCGCAGGCTTCAGCCAGCTCTTTCGAGATCTCGTTTGGGTGGTTGACGTGGATGTTGAGCCACAGCGGGTGATATTTCTGCAGGGTATCGCACAGCTCGGGGGTCACGCGCTGCGGCATGAAGACCGGCACGCGGCTGCCGATGCGGATGATCTCGATATGCGGGATCTCGCGCAGCCGGCTGAGAAGTTCGTCCAGTAGCTTGGGTGCCAGGGTCAGCGGATCGCCGCCGGAGAGCAGCACATCACGCACCTGCGGTGTATTTTTGAGATATTCGATCTGCATGTCGAATTCAGCGCGCGAGAAGGTAGCGCTGGGGTCGCCGACGATGCGCGAGCGCGTGCAGTAGCGGCAATAGGAGGCGCACTGGGTGGTCACCAACATCAACACCCGGTCGGGGTAGCGGTGAACCAGGCCGGGCACTGGCGAGTGGCGGTCTTCTGCCAGTGAATCTTCCATCATGCCGGTGAACGGCACGATTTCCTCGGCACGTGGAATCACCTGGAGGCGTATCGGATCATCCGGGTCATTTGGGTCGATCAAGGACACAAAGTAGGGGGTAATGTCCACCCGGAACAAGCCCTGGGTGCTGAGGGCTTTCTTTTCGCTATCGGTCAGGTGCAGGACTTTTTCGAAATCTTCGACGCTATTCAGGCGATTGCTTAACTGCCAGCGCCAGTCGTTCCACTTTTCATCGGGCACTTCGGTAAAAACCGGTGCACGTTTAGATATAAACGGGGTAGGGGTCATGATTCCTCTCCTTAAGGAAAACAATCCTCTAAGACAGTCACACGATGAAGTAACATTAAAATTGGATGCCTGGATTTCCAGGCAATCCCCCTACGCCAGCGGAGGATCGTGGTCTGTTCGGAAGAAATCAGCGCAGTAAATCTCTTTATAGCTGCGTTCCATAACCTAATTGTATGAAGAAAACCCTTTTAGGTCAAATCCAGTTGTCGAATGTGAAAAATCCGATTTCCGGAATCTGTTAGAGTTCTATAAGAGTTCTTTGCACTGCTTGACGCTGTAAATTACGCATGGTATTATTTTCCAATAGGGAAATTTAGCACTCTAATCGTTAGAGTGCTAATTATTAGATAGAATATGACCGAATTAAGCGAACGACAGAAAATAATCCTTTCGCTGGTGATCCATGAGTATAGCCGCACGGCTACTCCAGTGGGATCTCATGCTCTGGTCGCACGCTATAACCTGGATATGTCTTCCGCGACGGTGCGCAACGAACTGGTCGTGTTGACCGAAAGCGGTTATTTACGCCAGCCGCATACTTCTGCCGGGCGGGTGCCGACTGAAGAAGGCTATCGTTACTTCGTCACTCGTTTGACGCACGCCTCGGAACTGCCGGGAACGACCCGCCGCACCATCAGCCATCAGTTTTACCAGATGCGCAATGATGTCGAACAGTGGGTGAGGTTGGCAGCATCGGTGCTGGCTTATCAATCCCGCGCTGCTTCGCTGGTCACCCCGCCGCACCCGGAACACTCGCGGTTGAAACACCTTGAATTGATTGCCACCCGCGGGCGGCAGATTCTGGTGGTACTGGTCATGGTTGGCGGAGAGGTTCGCCAGCGGTTACAGTCATTGAGTGAACCGGTCACCCAGGAACAGCTTTCGCAATCCTCCGAGCGCCTGACACAACTATTTCAGGGTGCCGACGTAAACGAAATGCGCGCCCGTCTGGTGCAACTGCAGGGTTTGGACGCCGATGTGATGCAGTGGGTAATCGACGACCTGCTGCAAGCAGACGCCATTCCAACCGGCGAGGTGTACATCGACGGGCTGACGAATGTGCTCAGTGAACCGGAATTTACCGGTTCAGATGAGGCGCGCAAATCGCTGCGCATCCTCGAGGAACGTTCGCTGCTGCAAGATTTGGTCGCCCGCACCAGCGCCGGCAACACCCAGGGTGGTGTACAGGTTTTAATCGGCGGCGAGGGTACCTGGGACGAATTGCGCCAATGGTCGCTGGTTTTGGGAAGCTATGGCATGCCCGGGCAGGCAACGGGCACGCTGGGTGTGCTGGGTCCGCTGCGGCTTTCCTACGGGCGGGCGATTTCGACCGTGCGCTTCCTCTCTGGATTAATGAGTGATCTCATGGCTGAAACCATGCTGGATGAAACTTCAGCGAATACAGGAGAAATGAATTGATGACGGAACACAAAAAAAGAACCACAGCGGTTGAAACACCCAAAGAAGGGACTGCCGCTCCCGCTGAAATGGCGGAAGAGCAAACGGCAACGGATCTGGACGAATTGAAATCGGAAATTGCCGCTGCGCAGGACAAGTGCAAAGAGTTTTCGGAGGGTTGGCAGCGGGAACGGGCGGATTTTCTCAATTACCGCAAACGGATCGAGCGCGAACAGGGGCAGCTGCATCAGCTCGTCACCAGCAATATCATCAAGAAATACCTTGGCGTTACGGATGACATGGAACGTGCACTGGCGAACCGGCCGGAAGGCGCTGAATCGCAGGAATGGTGGAACGGCGTCGAGTTGATCTACCGCAAGCTCAGCAGCATCCTGGAAGCCGAAGGGGTGCAGGTGATCCCCGCTGAGGGCCAGATGTTTGATCCGGGGCTGCACGAAGCCATCACGCACGAAGACAATGGCGATGTTGAAAGCGGCAAAGTCATCGCGGTCGTCCAAAAAGGCTATCGCATGGGCGACCGGATCATTCGGCCGGCACTGGTGCGTGTGGCACGCTAATTGCTCCGCATAGTTCGGAGAATAACCAGACTTTTACAGGGCGCAATCCCTGACTGACAAGATAAATCGCATTCAATCTGGAGGAATAATATGGGAAAAATTGTAGGTATCGATCTCGGCACAACCAATTCGGTCGTGGCGGTCATGGTCGGCGGTGAGCCGATGGTCATCCCTTCGGCAGAAGGTGAACGCCTGGTGCCTTCGGTAGTAGCAGTCAATAAAAACGGGGAGCGGCTGGTGGGACGTTCCGCACGCAACCAGGCAATTGTGAACCCCGAGAACACCGTCTTTTCCATCAAACGGCTGATGGGCCGCAAGTTTGACGACGCGGAAGTCCAGCGCACCATCGGACGCGTACCGTACAAGGTCACCAAGGCTCCCAATGGGGACGCCCGTGTGATGATGGGTGATCGTGAGTATTCACCACCGGAAATTTCGGCCATGATTTTGGCTAAACTGAAGACTGACGCCGAAGCCTACCTTGGCGAGGCTGTCACTCAGGCTGTCATCACCGTGCCGGCGTATTTCAATGACATGCAGCGCAATGCCACCAAAGATGCCGGTAAAATTGCCGGTCTCGAGGTGATGCGCATCATCAATGAACCGACTGCCTCTTCGCTGGCTTACGGACTGGATAAGAAAAAGAACGAAATCATCGCGGTCTATGACCTTGGCGGCGGTACATTTGACATTTCCATTCTGGATGTCGGCGACGGCGTCTTCCAGGTGAAATCCACCTCGGGGGATACCTTCCTCGGCGGCGACGACTTTGACCTGCGCCTGATGGATTACCTGATCGAAGAGTTCAAAAAAGAAAACGGTATGGACCTGCGCAACGACCGCCAGGCGCTGCAGCGCTTGAAGGAAGCTGCCGAAAAGGCCAAGATCGAGCTTTCCACGGTCATGCAGACCGAAATCAACTTACCGTATCTCACCGCTGATGCCAGCGGCCCCAAGCATCTGGTGAAACAGATCACTCGTGCCCGTCTTGAGCAGCTGACCAATGATTTGATCGACCGCTCGATGGGACCGGTACGCCGCGCCATCTCGGACGCCAACCTGAAACCCTCCGCCATCAACGAAATCGTAATGGTGGGCGGCATGACCCGTATGCCGGCGGTTCAGGAAGCGGTACGCCGCGAGTTTGGCAAAGAGCCGCACAAAGGTGTCAACCCGGACGAGGTGGTGGCAGTCGGTGCCGCCATTCAGGGAGCAGTGCTCGGAGGCGACGTCAAGGATGTGATCCTGGTGGATGTCACCCCGCTGACTCTTTCGGTGGAAACCCTCGGCGGCGTCGCCACCCCGTTGGTGGAACGCAACTCGGCGGTGCCAACCAGCAAGTCGCAGATTTTCTCGACAGCTGCCGACGGCCAGACCCAGGTCGAAATTCACGTGGTGCAGGGCGAACGCCCCATGGCAGCGGATAACAAGTCGCTGGGCGCCTTCCAATTGGACAAGATTCCACCCGCTCCGCGCGGCATCCCGCAAATTGAAGTGACCTTCGACATCGATGCCAATGGTATCGTCACGGTCACTGCCAAGGATAAAGCCACCGGACGCAGCCAGCACATCACCATCACCGCATCATCTGGATTAAGCCAGACTGAGGTTGAAAAGATGCGCCAGGAAGCAGAGATTCATGCTGAAGAAGACCGCAAGAACAAGGAACTGGTCGAAGTCCGCAACTATGCCGATAACACCATCTATGCTGCCGAAAAAACCCTGAAGGATTTCGGCGATAAGGTTTCGGCAGAATTGAAACAGCAGACCGAGCAGGGCATCAGCCGGGTGAAGGAAGTCATGACCGGGCAGGATGTTAATGTCATCCGTCAGGCCAGCGACGAACTCGGTCAGACCATTCAGAAAATTGGCGGTTCCATGTATCAACAAGAGGGCGGGCAGCAGGCCGGCCCAGCCGGTGATGCCGGCGGCGAAGGTCAACAACCCGGCAGCAGCCCTTCTGGTGAAGATGTTGTCGAAGGCGATTTTAAAGAGCAATAAACCAAACGATCCCACGGGGGCGGATGTCAAACTCCGCCCCCAGGTTTTCTTCCCAGGTGGTAGAATCCGTCCGGGATTTTTGCAATTTTAAAAGGTATGAATGGCAACTCGCGATTATTATGAAATATTGGGTGTGAGCAAGAATGCGTCAGCGGAAGAGATCAAATCCGCGTTTCGAACCTTAGCTCGCAAGCATCACCCGGACGTAAACAAATCATCGGACGCCGAAACCGTCTTTAAAGAAATGAACGAGGCTTACGGCGTGCTGTCTGACCCGGAAAAACGGGCAGCCTATGACCGCTACGGGCATGCCGGTGTCAACGGTATGGGCGGAATGCCGGATTTCACGACGGTCGATTTTTCGGACATTTTCGAGGAATTTTTCGGCTTTGGCATGGGCGGAGGGGGACGGCGCAAGCCGAATGCCCCGCGCCGCGGCGCAGATCTGAATTATGCCACCACGCTGACCTTTGAAGAGTCCGTGTTTGGCGTGGAAAAAGAAATTGAAATTACTCGCGACGAAACCTGCTCCACCTGCCGCGGCAATGGCGCCGAACCCGGCACTTCAGCAACCCGCTGCACGACCTGCGGCGGCCGTGGCGAAGTGCGTCAGACGCGCCAGACCTTCCTGGGCGCCATGGTGCAGGTGACCACCTGCCCGACCTGCAACGGCTCCGGCGAGGTGATCAGTACGCCATGTCATACCTGCAAAGGACGCGGATTGGAACGCCGTACCATTAAAAAGGTGGTCGGCATCCCGGCTGGCGTCGATAACGGCACGCAAATTCGGCTGTCTGGTGAAGGTCAGGCAGGCGTTAACGGCGGACCGAATGGCAATTTGTACCTGGAAATTAAGGTCAAGGACCACGCCTATTTTCACCGTAAAAATGACGATATCTTGCTGGACCTCAAAATCAATATTGCTCAGGCTACCCTGGGAGCGGATATCGAGGTGCCGACCGTGGACGGCACAACCAAACTCAATGTCCCCCCCGGCACTCAAGCGGGTAAAATCTTCCGGCTTAAAGGCAAAGGCGTGCCGAATGTGCGCGGCGCCGGCAAGGGCGATCAGATGGTGATCATTAATGTAGAGGTACCCTCCCATCTGAGCCCGGAGCAGCGCGAATTGTTCGAGCAGCTGGCCAAAACCCTCGGCACGGAAGTACGGCCGCAGGAAAAAAGTTTTCTGGATGTATTGAAAGAGGTATTGGGTGGCTGAAATTTTCTGGCTGGAAGTGTCAATGACGGTGGATGGTGAACTGGCAGAAGCAGTCGCGGATGTGATTGGCCGATTTACCCCGCAGGGTGTGGTGATGGAACAAGACGTGACCTACAACGATGCTGAAGACCTCGGCACTCCCTACGGCCCGATCCGGGTCTACGGCTATATTCCCATGGATAGCACTACCGTACAAAAACGCCAGCATCTGGAAGAGTCGCTATGGCATCTGGCGCAAATTCGTCCATTGCCCGCGGCAGAATTCAAGACTGTCCCTGACCAGGATTGGATGACCGCCTGGAAACAGCACTA
>DATBWK010000264.1:0-20158 GCA_036514835.1 Bellilinea sp. | reverse complement strand
CACCGAAATATCGGCTCCGCTGATCGGGGTGGTTGATAAACACATCACTCCGTTATTACTCTTAATGTTAAAAGTTTCGCTTATGGTGCCAGGTTCAATCCGCCATAATTGTTCTGGACTGCCAGAACAGGCTTCCATAATTACTGGGCCTGGTCCTTGGTTAGGCCGTGTAATACACAGACCGCCATATCCGCGAAGTTCAACGTTTTTGAAGGACCATTGCTGGTTTTGTCCATAGTGGCAATCCCAAATTTGGACCTTGGAATACGTGTTGGTATCAACATCCAGGCAGCGTCGTGTTTGCTGTGGATCAGCCGGCCAAACGATGGAGAGAGCAAATTTGGACCGGTCATAAACCCAATCCTGATCCTGGTAGGCCTCATCGCATTCCCAGCCAAAAGTTCCACTTCCATTTTGACCGTTGGCATGGCCGCTCAGGCAAAGGGATGCCGGCACCGATAACAATGTCCCAGGGTTTCGCCGTGTGTATAGGTGCTGAACACCGGTTATATCCTTGGGACTCAGTTTGGTTGGCCAATCAGAGCAGTATGCCATGACGGAGGTAGGATCCGGCGCGCCAAAACGCATCTCGGTAGGAATTGGCCACCACGGATCGCTGGGAGGATGGGTTTGTCGAGGACAATTGGGGATGTTGGTTGGCCAATCACTGCGCTCCTCTTCATGGTAGAAACCCAAAGTGTGACCAAACTCGTGGATTGTCAGGTATTCAATGCAGGATTTGAGACTGGGGTAACTGCAGTGCAGGTTTAGCGTCACTCCAGATTTCTTGTAATCTCCCCAGGAACCATGACCCCAGTTGTGACTGGAACCTGAATAGGCAATTTCGATTTTCAGATTCTCATCCAGCGTTCCCGGGCGCCTTGGACCCAATGTATATGGAGGGTCTGCTGCATTCGCTTCATCTGTACACTGCTCCCATCCCACAAATATCACTCGCGCGTACCGTTCCCAGGAATTTTTCAAAGCCAATCTTACCCATTCCCGGCGAATTGCTCCGGATGTTTGATCGGCCTCTAAAGAGAGAGGTTCAGCGGCAGACGGAATTTCCCAGCAAACTGTAAGCTTCACCGGGGCTGAAATCAGGATAGACCAGGTCAATCCATAACCCGCCATAATGGATTGTACTGGTTGAACCGATAAACTCAGAAGAAATATCACAAAAATGGATAGAATGCCGAAGCGCAACCACCAGGGCACGTTTAGGGGTTCTGATTCGTTTTTCATTACCCACCTCTTAACTCAAGTTGACGAGGGATAGGAGAAAACTTGGATTTATCAGAACCGATAATAGTTTTGTGTTATGAACAATCAGTAAATAAGAAGGGAATTCTTGTCCGGCGAACTCAACCGGTAGGCGGATCCAAAAGCGGCGAGGAACGCTCATTGCCACGGTGGTGGAACGCCGAACGGGATTGGGTAACGATGTCTTTCGATTGGATAGCGTGAATTAATTCACTAGTGGATAAATTTTATCATCTATATCAATATTATATTGTTTCGACAAAGTATTTCAAGAGGATTGTCCAGTTTTCTGCCAGATTTGTTTGACCAATATGAACAATTCGATATCTTTCCCAGATTTTTCTTGAAGCATCATATAAAATGTAATTTTACAAATCCGATAAAATTGGTTATAATACTGACAAGATTACCGACCAGACCAACAAAGGAGATTACGCTATGTCCCACGACCATGAATGTGCCTGTGGCGGATCATGCGGCTGTCAGACTGCCGAATTAGAAAACGATGTCGTTGAACTCACACGCGACGAATATGTCGTTCGCCTGGAAAATTATCTGCGCGATCTGAAAGCCGAAATCGCCGCGGTGGAGTTGGAATTGCAGAGCTTGCGCCAGCCTGTCATGGCAGAGTCCATTCCCTAACGATTGTTTATCGGTGCCAAAAGCACTTTATTAACGGTATCGAACAGCCGCTTACTGGCGGCTGTTCTTTTATTTTAATCAGGTGAAGAATGTCAAATTAATCCATAAAAAAGTCATAGTTTTTGCATACATCTTATAGTATCTTTTTCCTCAGTTTGGCGTATAGTAATCTATAGCAATTTGATAATGGTATAATGATTTGCGTTTGTGAAAAACAGCACCAATTACAATACATACTTAATTATCCGTATTTCAAGAAACGCGTGCTTAGCGATTCAGCCAGAAGGCAACCTGGCGAAAATGGATATGCGTTCGAACGAACGCTTTTTTAATAATGGTAGTTATTTTAGTGGTAGTACCCAATAGTGCAGGCCACTCTATGAGGATTTTTCATGTCAACTCCCGATTTGACCTTTCTCCACGCTCCAAGCGTTTATGATTTCCGCCGCGAATCGATTCTTTACGGCCCGGTCAGCGACCTGGTGCCGTCGACCCCGGTGTTCGAGATGTACCCGATTGGTTTCACCACCATGGCGGAATACCTGGAACGCCATGACTTGCAAACCCGCATCGTCAACCTGGCGGTGCGCATGCTCGATGACAAAAATTTTGACGTAGAAGATTACATCCAAAAACTGGATTCCATGGTCTACGGCATCGACTTGCACTGGCTGCCGCATGCCCACGGCTCGATTGAAATTTCCAAGATCGTCAAACGCTATCACCCCAATTCGCCGGTGCTGTTTGGCGGGTTCTCTTCGAGTTATTTTTATAAAGAATTAATCAATTACCCCTCGGTCGATTTCATCATTCGCGGCGACTCCACTGAATACCCGCTGCTGCTGCTGATGCAGTATCTGCGGGCTGGCGGCGAAATCCGGCCGGAGCCGCTTTCGCTGGGCGCCAACCGCCTGGAAGCCATCCCGAATCTGGTGTACAAAACCAGTGACGGCGAGATGCACGCCAACCCGATCAGCTACAGCCCGGACAATCTGGATGATCTGCTGATCGATTACACCCATGTGCTGCGTTCCGTTGTCCGTTACCGCGACCTGGCCAGCTACAAGCCTTTCCGCAACTGGATGAAGTACCCCATCACCGCAGCCCTCACCGTGCGCGGCTGCCGCTACAATTGCACCACCTGCGGCGGGTCTGCCTGCGCTTTCCGCGGCATCTCCAACCGGCAGCGTCCGGCATACCGCTCCCCGGAGTTACTGGCGCAGGATATTCGCCGTATCGGCGATTACTCCAAAGGTCCGGTTTTCATTCTTGGCGATATCCGCCAGCCTGGTGAAGATTACACCCGCCGCTTCCTGGATGCGATATCCGGTTATAAGAAGCCGGTCTTCATTGAATTGTTCGATGCTGCACCGAAAAAGTTCTTCCAGGATGTAGCTAAAGCGATGCCCAACTTCACCGTCGAGATTTCGATGGAATCACATGACGAACCGGTGCGCAAAGCCTTCGGCCGTCCGTATTCCACCGTCGATATCGAGCGCAGCATGGATGACGCGCTGGATGCCGGCTGCAAGCGCCTGGATTTATTCTTCATGGTAGGCCTCAAAGGCCAGACGTACGAGTCGGTGATGGGGACCGTGGACTACTCGCGTGAGATGCTGCGGCGCTATGACCGCGGCGGCGAGCACCGCGTGATCCCGTTCATCTCGCCTTTGGCACCCTTTGTCGATCCTGGCAGCCGAGCCTTCGAAGAACCCGAAAAACACGGCTACAAACTATTTGCCCGCACGCTGGAAGAGCACCGGAAGCAGCTGCTGGCGCCGTCCTGGAAATATGTGCTGAATTACGAGACCATCTGGATGAATCGCGATCAGATCGCCAACGCAACCTACGAAGCAGGCCGCCAGCTCAACCTGATGAAGGGCGAATTTGGCGTGTTGAACGCAGCCCAGGTTCAGGCTACCGATCAGCGGATCTCGCGGGCGGTGGAACTGATGGGCGAGATCGACCACATCGTGCAAACGGTGCCGGAAGGCGAACAACGCCAGCAGCACTTAAATGAGTTGAAGCACCATGTGGATGACGCCAACCTGTCGACGGTGTGCGACAAGCGCGAACTGGAAATCCCCATGCGCGGCCCTTCGATTAACCTGTTCCAGGCTGCCGCCAGCGTAATTGGCGACTGGTGGCATGACCGGGCTAAAATCATGCGCGACAATTAATAACCTGCCCGCGGCACCCAGTGCCGCGGGTTTTTTTATCTCCACATAGAGGCGTTAGGTCGAAAGGTTCGATACACCATATCATTGAAAAAAAGCGTGAAGCGAGACCCAACCTCCCGCGGGCAGGATATAATCGTTATTGTTTCACCACAATTATTGGAAGAAAAAATTCGTTCTGTCGGGGTACAACATGCACATCTTGGTCACCAATGACGACGGGGTCAACGCGCCGGGCTTGCTGGCGCTGGCTCAGGCACTGCAGCCGCTGGGCAAGGTCTCGGTCCTGGCGCCGGACCGCAACTGGAGCGCATCGGGGCACGTCAAGACACTGCACCGGCCGCTGCGCGTGAGCCAGACACTATTAGCCGACGGATCTGCCGCGCTATGCACCGACGGTGCTCCATCGGATTGTGTGGCGCTGGCATTGCTCGGGCTGCTGCCTGAACCGGTAGACTTGATCGTCTCCGGCATTAATCCAGGCGCCAACGTCGGTCATGACGTGACTTACTCCGGCACCGTTACGGCTGCCATGGAAGGCGCAATTTGGGGCCTTCCTTCCTTCGCTTTCTCATTGGATACCCGCGAGAACGGTCCGTCACTGCTGTACTACGACACCGCTGCCAAGATTGCGGCTCAAATCGTGGCTGTGGCAGTGAAAAACGGTATGCCGCAAAATGTATTTCTCAACGTGAATATCCCCAACCTGCCAGCCAGCGAAATCAAAGGACAGCTGGTTACCCGCCTTGGACTGCGCATCTACCGTGATGTGTTGGTCTCGCGCGAGGATCCGCGCGGCAAACCCTATTACTGGATCGGCGGCGAAGCCCCCACAGGTGTTCCAGATGAAGGAACGGATATCGGTGCGCTGGCAGCGAACTATGCATCCATCTGTCCGGTTCAATTGGATTTCACCGCTCACCGATCGCTCGACTCGATTCGCGCCTGGGACTGGCAAAAAGCAGGGTAAAAACCCTGACTAATTTCGACAATCACCTGATTTTCAGCAGGTTGTCTTTTATTTTCGATATGCTATACTGGTTTTAACAGCCCAGATAAACCATGTTTGGGATTGTGAACTTGCAATCGAAGGCAACAACCAATTCTCAAGGAGAGGGTGTTATGGCCAATACCGTGCGCGATTGGATGAACGACCTGGTCGTTTTCGTCGATCCAAACAGTACCATCACTGAAGCATTGGGAATGATGCGCAGAAGGTATGTCAACAACTTGATTGCCAAGAAGACCAAAGAGTCGCCGGACTACGGTATTATCACCTCGATCGATATTTGCGACAAAATCGTTGCCCAGGGACGTGATCCCTCCAAGGTGACCGTGCGGGAAATCATGAGCACCCCGTTGATCACCGTCACCACAGATATGACGATTGTTGAGTGCGCCATGGTCATGAAAGACCGCCGCATCCACCATTTGCCCGTCACGGACGATAATGGAACGGTGGTAGGCATGATCTCCGCCAATGACTTCCTGATTGTGGCGGAACAACTGGGGCACGGCAACGGTGAGCGAACGCTGCACTAATAGAAATAACCGAAATCGAGACTGCGGCGCATCGATTATAATCATCGCGATGCGCCGCTTAATTTTAATCCCCCATATTTTATTAATATTGACTGTTCTCGGGCTGGTCTGCCTGCCTGGTATTTCTCCGGTCAGTGCTCAGGGCAACACAGCTTATGATCTGGTCGCCACGGTCAACGCCGTGCGCACTGGTCAGGGACTGCCGGCACTGGAAATTGATGGGATCCTCATGGGCACTGCCCAGGCTACCTCGGATGTGATGGCTGCCAACGGCAGCTGCTCGCACATTGGCAATGCCACCGGGCGGATTACCGCTGCCGGCTACGGCGGCGGGGGAACTGTATTTGCCACTGAGAACATTGCTTGCGGCCAGACCATGACGGTTGAATCGGTGGTGTATACCTATTGGGCTGACGCCACCCACATGATGCCTATGACCGACCCTAAATACACCCATATCGGCGGCGGGGTAACGGTGGTGGATGGCCGCACATTTTATGTGATTCACGCCGCATATGTTTCCGGCGGTTCTTACAGCTCGTCGCCGGTCAGTACCGCTGCGCCCGGCACCGGCCAACCGGCTGCCACCAGCGGCGTGGTGCAGGCGGTGAAAACTGCCACCCCCGGCGCCGATGGCTCGATCGTGCATGAGGTCATGCCCGGGCAGGCGTTATGGAGCATCGCGATTGCTTACGGCGTCAAGATTGCCGACCTGAGCTCGTTGAACGCCCTGCCTGCCAACCCGGTGCTCTCCATCGGTCAAAAGCTGATTATTCAGCCGGCGTTTACGCCTACGGTGTCGCCCACCATCACGGAGACGCCGCGCCCGCCAACCCGCACACCTTCGCCCACCGCCACGCCAAAAACCCCGACGGTGACCCCTACCCTGACGCTAACACCAACGCCCACGCCGCGTCCATTGTTCAACTTTACCCCGCCGGACTGGGCGCAGCGCAATGTGCTGGGAATCGGGATTATCGCCGTCAGCGGGATTGGCCTGCTGATGGTGGTCATTTCCTCGCTGCGGAAAAAACCCTGAGCCCGGCTAGATAGAAAAATCGTCGCCGCGCCACACACCGTGTTCCGGAGCATGGATCAGCACCGGATGTTCCAGAATGTGGCGGTCGAAGGCGCCGTTTTTGCCATCTCCGTGACCGTTGCCGCCATTGCTCTCCAGTTGACGGGTGTGCACCTGCATCTCCAAAACCTCGAGGCGGGCTAACACCGATCCAAGGGCCTCACCAATCGCATCCGGCATCTTGTCATGATCCAGATCGGGTTGATGCTGTGGTTTGGTGCGCACCATCACCTGACCCGGAACGCCCACAACCACGGAATTGGGCGGAACCGAATGCACCACCACGGCATTGGCGCCGATTCGGCTGCCGCTCCCGACGATAATGTTGCCCAGTACTTTGCCGCCGGCGCCGATCACCACATCATCTTCGATGGTGGGATGGCGTTTCCCCTTTTCCAGACTGACGCCGCCCAGGGTAACGCCGTGATACAGCGTCACATTATTACCGATGATAGATGTTTCACCGATGACCACACCCATGCCGTGATCGATAAACAATTTATGACCGATCACCGCACCGGGGTGAATCTCGATACCCGTCAGGAAACGACTGACATGCGACAGCCAGCGGGCCAACAGTTTGAAATGATGCACCCACAACCAGTGATTGATGCGGTGCCCCCACAAAGCATGCAACCCCGGGTAGGCAAAAAACACCTCCAGCGGACGGCGGGCTGCCGGATCACGGTCAAAGGCAGATTGGATATCTGATTTTATACTCTTGAAAAACTTTACCATGTTGTGCCTTCCTTGTCCCTGTGCGATTTAACAATAAGAGGGAGTGGAGAATCAGTCGACCAGATCCGCGAATAAAGCGGTGCTCAGATAGCGTTCGCCGAAGGACGGGATGATCACCACGATCAATTTGCCTGCGTTTTCCGGGCGTTTTGCCACCTCAATGGCTGCCCAAATTGCCGCGCCGGAAGAAATGCCCACCAATAATCCCTCGCGGGTGGCGGCGGCGCGGGCGGTGCGGAAAGCATCCTCGTTCTTGACACGTACGATTTCATCATAAATTTTGGTGTTCAGTACATCCGGCACAAACCCCGCGCCGATGCCCTGAATGGGGTGAGGGGCTTTAGGCGCGCCTGAAAGCACCGCCGAGGCATCCGGTTCGACCGCCACCACCTGGAAGTCCGGTTTGCGGGCCTTGATGACCTCGCCAATCCCGGTGATGGTGCCGCCGGTGCCAACGCCAGCCACCAGAATATCGACTTTGCCGTCAGTATCATTCCAGATCTCTTCCGCGGTCGTGAGCCGGTGAATTTCCGGGTTGGCCGGGTTTTGAAATTGCTGCGGGATGAAGTAGCGCGGATCGCTGGCAGCCAGTTCCTCGGCTTTACGGATGGCGCCTGCCATGCCGTCCGCCGCCGGGGTCAGGATCAGGTCAGCGCCGTAGGCGCGCATTAGGACCCGGCGTTCCTTGCTGGCTGATTCGGGCATCACCAGCGTGGCTTTAATGCCGCGGGCGGCAGCCACAAAGGCCAGAGCGATGCCTGTATTCCCGCTGGTGGGTTCCAGGATGATGGTATCTTCTTTAATCTTGCCGTCGCGCTCGGCGGCGTCCAGCATGGAAGCCCCAATGCGGTCTTTGACCGAGTGGGCCGGGTTGTAGAATTCGAGTTTGGCGACGATCTGGGCAACGGCGCCATCGGTGATGCGGTTAAGGCGCACGAGCGGGGTGTTGCCGATCAGGTCGGTGACGTTGTTGGCGATTTTCATGAAAAGCTCCTCGGTGATGGTTGGTAAGTAAACAAAAAGCCAGTAGAAAACAAAAAGCAGCGGACGGTTACCGCGCAATACCTGCTTGCGGGGTTGCAGTCCACTGCTTTGATCTACTGGCGAATTAATCGGTCAATCTGTCTCAGGCAGCGGTTTGCTAACCCCGCCCCAGACACATGCAATTCAAATTTCCTGAAGTGTGAAAATTAATCATAATTCCCATAATTAAAGTCTGATTATAGACCGGAATATGCGTTTGTCAAGGGTGGAATTAAGATCCTCGCGGCACAAAAATGATTGGCAGATAATAAATAAATTGCACCGGCGGTACCGGTGTGGTGCTGGTGGCGGTGAATGTGGGTTCCAGGGTGTCGGTCGGCGTAGGCGTCCTGGTTGGCGTTTCGCTGGGTGACGGTGTAATGGTTGGCGTGTCGCTGGGTGTCGGGGTGACCGTTGCCGTGTCCGTTGGTATTACGGTGGTCGCGGTTGGGGTAGGGGTTTCGGTAATAGGTGGAGGTTGATTCAAGCTGAAAGCATCAATCAAGGTGTTGGTGATCGAATAGAATTTAAAATTGAGATCCGTCTCACTGGCTTCCACAATCATGGCTCCAGCGCTGGCATTATAGCGTAACATGCTTTCCGGCAGTGGTGTCCCGAAATTGTAATGGTTGCCCCCCGCCAATCCGTTCACAAAATATGGCAGGTTGCCAACGATCAACCGTTCGTAAGTATGGTCGTGACCGGATAGGACGGCGTCGGCGCCCCATTCCGCGAACGGCCAGCGCATCCAGGTAGTAGAACCGTGCAATCCAGAAGAATAGGGGGCATGATGGAATACAACCACCTGCCAGGGTGCGGTTGACGCCGCCATTACGGCTTGCAGCCATTGTGCCTGGATCGAGCCGCTGTTAACCCCGTCCACCTCGCGCGGGTCGCTGTTCAGCATGAAGAAATGCACCGGACCTTGAATAAAATCGTAATAACGCTCGTTGCCTGGCAAACTAAAATAATCCAAATATGGCTGGCCTGAATTCGTATCCATGTCGTGGTTGCCGATTGACGGGAAAAAGCGGTTGGTCGATGACCCGAGGCCATAGCTGCCCGAATAGGGGTAAATATACTGGTGGTAGTATTGGCCGATGTTCTGGTCGATAACTTCAGGTGCTCCAACTGGATAATTGTTGTCGCCTGTAGTCGTTACAAAATCTGGATTCCAGCTATCCACCAAAGCGGCGACATCAGCTTCGTCCTGAGTATGGTCGCCATAATCGCCGATCACGGCAAAACGGATCGTTCCTGCTGGTGGAAGAGGAGTTGGAGTCGTTTCTCTCAAGGTAACGATTTCCAGTACAGGCGGCTGCGTTCCTTCTTTGGAGGAATATTTTGCGGCGTTGGTACTCGTGGAAGAGCCTCTTAATGTGTAGATCCCATCACCGGTGATAAGCGAGGTTACGTCCAACGAAATCCAGGTATCGACCACTACCGACCCTAACGACTTTATCAGCGTTGTCTCGGCTGCCGGTGCATTGTTCCAGTTTACGGTTTCTTCTCTCCAGGAATTGTCCAGGACCGGGTGAAAGTCACCTCCTTTCGTCGAAGCATTATTGTTGTAAAGTTTCACGGTAGCCTTGGAAATATCCAGCCCGCTCAGACCGGTTACCTGAAACTTAATCAAAAAGTTTTCGACGGGAGAATTATCCACGCTCAGTTGGACATCGGATCCGTAATTCGTAGTTGGGTTAGTGTCGCTGATGGTGGCATCATCGAGCGGTGTAAAAGTGAACGTATTGCCGCTGATCGGAGTGGAGGTGGAAGTACGCGTTGGGATCGCGGTATCAACGGGCGAAGGGATGGGGATATCACTGGGTGTTGGTTCATTGGAAAAATTCATCTCCTTCCAGCCCCGATCGGGCGCCATCCCAAAGTAGCTGCCAGACGGGTAGTTCAGGACCGTGCCTCCCGCATAATCAAAGCGGTCCGTGCCAGAGTCGTGAGCCGGGCTACCAGGCAGGAGGCCAAAGTTTGTATCTAAGAGTGGGTTGGTGTAAAGAGTCGTAGTCTCATCAACGTTGCTTCCGGTATTTTCGACGACATTGTTCCACAATACGTTGTACGCCAGCGTGGATTTCCCATCAACATTGCTGACACCTTTCGCCCTGGAATTTGCGATGATGTTGTTCACGACCACCATGTTATCGCCGCCGGAGACCCCGTAATTATTATTGATAATCGTATTGTTAAAAAGGTGAATGCGTTCCTTCAGGCTGGCTCCACGATAATCCTCATTCGTAACCGCACTGTCCATTAAGCCCAGACCAGCCTGGCGGTTGTCGTATATCAAGTTTTTTTCGATGGTGAGGAATCTATCGCTTACTACTAATTCCCCGACGTTGTTCCAAATGAGTTGAATGCCGTCCGAATTATTGTTGATGATCTGGTTGTTGCGGATGATAATGTTGAGGGTCGGTCCGGTATATGGATAGAAGCGGAGCTCCATGCCATCGCCTCTGTTGTCGCGCAAAATATTGTTTTCTATCAGTCCATCGCAATCTTCATCGAAATCAATGGCGTCATCCGAGTTAGAATCAATCAGATTTCCACGAATAATCCCACCGGAATTGGTCAAGTCGACACCGTCAGCGGTGCCGGTGATGTGATTATCAAGGATATCAACCTTCACATATGTCTTGATCAAATCTCTCCCAACTTTGACTCCATCCGTCCCATTTCTTAAAGTGAGCCCTTGAATAGTGGTGCCAACGCGGGCTGTCGGTTCAACCCGAATGACAGGATCGGGTCCCGGGACGATTGGATTCTGCGGCTGACCGTTTACTAGCACCTGGTCATCGATGATGGTGCTGTCAATATATTGACGGTCGCCGGTGGTCAAAAAAAGTGAGGCGAGGGTAACGACCTTATTTTCAGCAAATATTAAATTCTCATAGTAAATCCCAGGAGAAATAAGGATGGTATCTCCATTGGCAGCGGCATTGATCGCCGCCTGGATCGTCGCATAATCCTGCGGAACCAGAAGAACATTTCCTGCCCGAACTTGCCGAAAAGTAGACAGCAGGTCTACAAAAATTGTCAGAATAAGAAAGGTCAAGAACAGTCTTCGCAAATCTGCCAGGTTCCCGCGTTTGAACAATTAGCCCCCTGAATACCGGCCTAACAATAAACCAATTCGTATGGTAATTGTAATGAATTATTACGTGATTGCAATAGCACACAGAAATTGCGGGAAAACAGAAATCTATCTCGAACGTTAGAAAACAGATAAATCTTGCAACCTTTCTCAGAAAAAACCGTTATTTATATACCATGTTGCCATACCATGATGTCGAATCGTACACCATAAAGGCCAATGTCGGACGCCTGGCGGGGGATAGGGTGATCCTATGACTCGCAGGTCTTTCGTTTGGTATGGGGTGCTGGGAGCTTTGTTCATCGTAAGCCTGTGGCGTTTAACAACCAGCGTCTTGCCCATTCACTCCGAATGGTGGACCCCAACCATCTTGCCCACCCTGCTGGCTGCTAGCGGATTGGGATTGTTCATCTATGGTTGGCATTCTGCCGTTCCCGGTATCCTCCCGAAAGCCGGCGCTTTATTGGGATTGAGCGCCGCCCTGCTCATCAGGATCAGCGAACCAGGTCAGGTTGCATGGCTGCCCGTTCTGGGTCTGGCGCCGGCGCTGGCAGGCATAGGTATGTTAATTGAGATCAACCGCGGACATGGCTGGCAGTTTTCCCACCGTCAGGGGATTGGACTAATTTTGTTTGGTGGAGTTCTGGCGCTGGCATTCTTGTTCCTCGCCTCTCCTGGCGGGCAGCCCGCTGGCAGCGTCGCACAACTTAATCTTTTCCCCGGCTGGTCGGATTTCTCCGGGGTTTTAACCGAAATCGGGTTGTACATTGAAAGGATTGTGAGGTGAATATGCGTGGTCGATTGTTCTGGGGTGGGGTATTCGTGCTGGTTGGCGGGCTTCTGCTGCTGCAGAGCCTGGGAATCATCACCTGGAATGTGTGGCTGGTCTTTTGGCCGGCGGTGTTGATCTTCGTTGGGGCGTGGATGCTGCTCGGTCCTGCCCTGTATAAGCGCAATCAGCAAGTTACCAATCTGGATTATCCGTTGGAATCCATCCAGCAAGCGGTTGTCGATATCAATCACGGGGCTGGTACCATGGATATCGCGGGCGGCGCAGCTGCCGGACACATGCTCCAGGGTACTTTCAGCGGCGGCGTAGATTCCCGCTTCGAAAAAATTGGCAGCGGCGGCAGTCTGACGCTTTCTCCGCCGGCGAACGTTGTTTGGGGGATTCCGCCTGGCTTCGTTCACGAAGGGTTTCGCTGGGACTTTCGCCTGACAGATGCAATCCCGCTTGACATGCGGTTGCATACCGGGGCCGGCGAAAGCCGAATTGACCTGAGCACGCTGCGCGTGAGTAAATTGACGCTCGAGACGGGTGCCAGTTCGACGGTCATCATTCTGCCTGCCAATGCCGGCTTTACGGATGTAGATGTCCATGCCGGAGCTGCCTCGGTCGTTTTGCGAGTGCCGCAGGGTGTGGCTGGCCGAATTAGTATGAAGAGTGGGTTGGTCGGCACTAATATTGACACCACCCGTTTCCCGTTCAATGGCTCGACCTACGAGACTCCTGGTTACGAAAGCGCTGCCAACCGGGTGCAGATTCTGGTTGAAGCTGGCGTCGGATCGATTGAAATCAAAAGTGCTTAATTTGAAAGAGGAGATTGAAATGAACCCTATGCGTTGGCGTTTGATGGTAGGTGGATTGTTGGTGGTTGCCGGCGTGGTCGCACTGATCAATGCCATTACCGGTTATAACCTGGGCGGAATCGTCTGGGCGCTGCTGCTCGGTCTGGGCGGTTTAGCATTTGTCTTTGTCATGGCTTCAAATAAGAGCAATTGGTGGGCGGCAATCCCGGGTTTCACCTTGCTTGGCATTGCTGCTCTGGTCGGGTTGGAATCTCTTGCCCCCAATGTAACCGGTCAATACGGCGGCGCTCTGGTTCTGGGTGGAATTGGACTGAGTTTCCTGGTTGTCTATCTGCTCAATCGGGCCTTCTGGTGGGCGATTATCCCCATGGGCGTCATGTTCTCGCTGGTTGCCTTGATAATGCTCGAAGGAGTGATGGGGCAGCCAGTGATCGTATTCTTCCTGGGTCTGGCAGCCACCTTTGGCCTGATCGCCTTACTGCCGATTGATAATGGCAAACGTATGAGTTGGCCATTAATCCCTGCCGCAGCCATGCTGTTGGTGGGACTGATCGTGGGAATGGGCGAAAATGACTGGGCACGTTTCATAATGCCGGCTGCAGTCATTCTGTTGGGTGGTTATCTCGTGCTGCGCGCGTTTCGTCAGAAAGCTTAAGTAGAAAGGGTTGGTGATGGACAAACAACGCCGTCATAGTATCTTCTGGGCGCTGATCCTGATCGTGGTGGGCGGCTTATTGCTGCTCAACACGTTGAATATTCTGCCCGGGAACTTTATCGAACTGCTGCTCAAACTCTGGCCCCTGCTGTTTATCATCGGCGGACTCGACAATATCATTCAGGGTCGCGGCTGGGTCTGGGCTGTCATATCGCTGGGCCTGGGCACGGTGTTCCTTTTGGCGAACTTTGGATTCCTGCCCTGGAACTCCTGGGCTTTGCTGCTGCGCATGTGGCCATTGATCCTGGTGGCTATCGGGCTTGACCTGATTTTCGAAGGCCGCGGCGCTGGTTCAGCCATCCTCGGCGTGCTGATCGCGCTGGTGATCATGGCGGGCGTGGCCTGGTATGCCATTGGCAACTCTCCCAATGCCAAATTAGGCAGCACCGCGGTGTCGCAGCCGTTGCAGGGTGCCACCAGCGCCAATGTGCGAATAACAGATCCAGTGGGGCGTTTGGAATTGAGCGGGGGCGCTGCCGGAGACTTGCTGCTGGAAGGCACCACCCAATTGATTGGCCCAATGAGCCTGTCACAGGACTATGATGTGCAATCCAAACACGGCAGCTTCAACCTGTCGACCTCAGGCGGCGGCCCGGTTGCCTGGACGGGCGGCTGGACAGAACCATTGTGGGCTCTGGAACTTACAGATGACGTGCCTTTGACGCTTAACGCGGAAACCGCGGCGGGCAGTCTGGCACTCGACCTCACCGGGCTGGATTTGGACGAACTGAATGCCACCGTAGCCGTTGGCTCGCTGGAGTTAACCCTGGATTCGGAGGACGACTTCGAAGGCCGGCTTGAAAATCCCGTTGGCAGAATTCGCATTTTCGTCCCCGAAGGTGCGTTGGTGGAGTTTAGGATGGACACGGTCATCTCGACCAGTAGTTTTCCGGCCGGGTTCGTGAAAAACGGCAAAGTCATCTATTCACCGGGTGCCACAGCCGCGAATGCCAAAATCAGGCTGTCCGTTGAACAACCGATTGGCCTGGTTTCATTGGAAACGGTGAAATAACCAGGTATTATTCCTCCAAATTCATATAGGTCGGACGGGAACATTAATCAACAAATGACCGTCTCTGTTCTATAATCAATATTATGCCATTGTGCATAGGAGGAAGAATGAGAAACAAAATTTTTGTAGTAGTAGCCGGACTAATCATCGTTAGCCTGTTGGCGGCTTGCCAGGGAAGTGTGCCTGTGAATAACGGGTACAACCAGGTCCCAATGATCAACGTCTCAGGTACAGGTAAGGTGTATGTCGCGCCGGATATCGCCAACGTCTATCTTGGTGTCCGCAGCCAGGCACCTGATGTTGGATCAGCCTTGAGCCAGAATAATGATCAGGCCGCAACCATTGCTTCTACGCTGCAGGAGATGGGTGTTGCGCCGGAAGATATTCAAACCACGGCCTTCAATGTGTACCCGCAGCAAAACTATAACCCGGACGGCACTCCCATGGATACCGTGTATGTGGTTGAAAACACGGTGTACATCAAGGTGCGTAATCTGACCAACCTTGGCGGCTTGCTCGACTCGGTCATCAAGGCGGGCGCCAATACCATCAATGGCATCAGCTTTGGGTTGGAAGATTCCACCGCGGCGGAAGCCGAAGCCCGTAAACTGGCGGTTGAAGATGCCCGGTCCAAGGCCCAGGAACTGGCAGAATTGTCTGGCGTGACGCTGGGTCAACTGTACTCGGTGAATGTTTACAGTTCAGGCGGCCCGCAGCCGGTTTATGAAGCTAAAGGCGGCGCGGCGGCAGTGACTGCGGGAACCCCGATTGCAGCTGGCCAACTGGTGATCCAAATGGAAGCCAGCATGTCCTACGCCATCAAATAACCCAATACTCTTGGGCGAAATAAACGAGACCGGACGGTCGTGCCCGGTCTCGTTTGGTTTTAAGTCAGCTCCGCCTAATAGGGGATCAGACTGATTTGCGAAAGCTTGGTGAGGCGGTGAGTAGCGATGATGCGGCGGCTGGTTCCGGTCAATCCGCGCATGATGACTGATTCGGTGGTGGCTCCGTCGGCAAAATAGTCCACGCCTTTCAGGAACTCGCCGTCTGTGATTCCGGTAGCGGCAAAGAACACATCCTCCGATGACACCAGGTCGTCGAGGGTGAGCACTTTATCGAAGTTGTAGCCGGCAGCCTCGCCGCGTTGGCGTTCTTCCGGGTCGCGGGCAAACAATTTACCCTGGATGGTTCCGCCCAGGCAGCGCATGGCGCAGGCAGCCAATACCCCTTCCGGGGTGCCGCCAATTCCCAGCAGCAGGTCAACCTTGGTGCCTGGCATGGCGGTCATCAGGGCTCCGGCAACGTCGCCATCCGGTATCAGGGTGATGCGGGCGCCGAATTCGCGTACCCGGGAGATCAATTCGGCGTGGCGCGGACGGTCCAATATAACCACCAACAGGTCATCGACGTCCTGCCCGGTGGCTTTGGCTACTTGGCGCAAGTTATCTTCCACCGGAGCCTCAATGTCAATCACATCCTTCGCTTCCGGCCCGACCGCGATTTTGTCCATATAAACCAGCGAACCGGGATTAAACATGGTGCCGCGCGGCGCCAGCGCTACCGTGGCGATAGCATTGGGCAAGCCGTGAGCAGTTGGCCGGGTGCCGTCGATCGGATCGACGGCGATATCGACCAGGGGCGGTTCGCCGGTGCCAAGGCGCTCCCCGTTGTAGAGCATGGGCGCTTTGTCTTTTTCGCCCTCGCCAATGACAATAACTCCGTCCATTGAAACCGTATTGAGAATCAGGCGCATGGCATCCACAGCGGCTTTATCTGCGCCGTATTTATCTCCACGGCCGACAAAACGCCCGGCAGCCAGGGCCGCAGCTTCGGTCACACGCACCAGTTCGAGCGCCAGGTTACGGGAAGGGCGGGTATCAATCATTGGTTTATCCTCCTCATCGCCACGAATACGTTCAGAATAATTGTGTCACATTCACCTATCTTATCGCTTACCATAGCCAGGTAATCAGATAATAGCTGATCACCGCGCCCCAGATCCAGGAATCCATGCGGTCCAGCATACCGCCGTGTGCGGAGAAGATCTTCCCGGAATCTTTGACATTGACCTGGCGCTTGAGCATGCTTTCACCCAGGTCGCCCAGCGGTGAAAGCACTCCCAACACGACCCCGATCACCAGCCCCTGCTGCCAGCCAAGAACATCGGTGCGTGTACCCCATAGGAGCGCCAGTAGAATCCCGCTCAGGATGGTGGTCGCAATCCCGCCGAATAATCCTTCGATGGTTTTATTCGGGCTTACATGCGGCGCCAGCTTGTGTTTGCCAAAATGGCGCCCAACAAAATAAGCGCCGGTGTCGCCGATGGCAATGGCGGGTATTGCCAGCATCAACCACCACATCCCGTTTGGTAGATTGCGCAGGCTAATCAGGTAGCTGCCCAGCCAGCCGACGTACATCAATCCGCCAACCGTGATGGCAAAATCGCTCGCCGGGGTCTGGCAGCCCTGCCCGCAGCGGATGGTGTGATACGCCATGGATATCATAACCAACCCGGCCAGAATGGCGTCGCTGTATTCGAATGCCAGAAAATAACGCGCCAGGCCGATCAGGATCACACCGGGCACCAGAATCCATTGGGCAGGTTGATAGCCGCCAATTTTGAACAAACGGCCAAATTCCAGGCCTGCCACGCCTAACATGAAAAGAATGAGTGCGAGATAGAAAAAACCGCCCAGCACCACGCATGTCACGGCGATGGGGATGAAGATGATGGCAACTCTAAGGCGACTTGCCAGCATCCAGGTTAATCCTTTTCGCTGGCGTTGGATAATTTACCAAAACGGCGGTCCCGCTGACAATAATCCAGCAGCGCCTTATGCAGCTCCACCCGGTCGAAATCCGGCCATAGTGTAGGTGTGATGTACCATTCCGAATAGGCTGACTGCCAGATGAGAAAATTACTGATGCGCATCTCGCCGGAGGTGCGGATGATCAGGTCGGGGTCGGGGATGCCGGCAGTGAACATGTAGCGGCTGACCAGGTCCTCGTCGATTGCTTCGGTTTTGACGCTGTCGCCAATCATATTCTGAATGGCGCAAATGATTTCATCCCGCCCGCCGTAATTCCAGGCAATGCACAGAATCAATTTATCGTTGTTTTTTGTAAGCTCAACCGCATGCAGGACTTTTTCGCGCAGGCGCGGATTAAGCCGGTCCAACCGGCCGATGTGCCGCAGCTGCACCCCTTCCTCATGTAATTCTTCCAACTCGCGGTCGATCACATCCTCGAGGATCATTAATAACCCTTCCACCTCTTCACTGGGACGTCCCCAGTTCTCGGTGGAAAAAGCATAAATGGTCAAAATTGGAACCTGGAATTCGACACAGGCACGAATGACCCGGCGCAGATTCTCGGTGCCGGCGCGGTGACCCGCCAGGCGCGGCAATCCGCGGGAAGCAGCCCAGCGGCCATTGCCATCCATCACGATCGCAATGTGGCCAGGCACTTTCTGAATGGGCTCGAGCAGGGTGGAGGACGACTCAGGGGTCATAGAAGGATGGTTAGACTTCCATGATATCTTTTTCTTTTTTCTGACCGATACTTTCGATTTCGTCCACCATGTGTTCAGTCAGTTTTTGCAGTTCTTCCTCGGCTTTTTTAAGATCGTCTTCAGAAATCAGTTTTTCTTTTTCGAATTCGCGCAAATCTTTAATGATGTCGCGCCGGATGTTGCGGGTGGCGACTTTAGCCTCTTCCAGCCGGTGGTTGACCACTTTGACCAATTCGCGGCGGCGCTCCTCGGTCAGCGGGGGGAGGTTAAGCCGGATCGTTTTACCGTCATTGTTCGGATTAAGTCCCAGGTTGGAGACAATAATGCCGCGTTCGATCGCTTTAAGCGTCGTTGGATCGAACGGCTTGACCAGCAAGGTCCGAGGGTCCGGGACGCTGATGGACGCCAGCGTCATGAGTGCCGCAGGCGCGCCGTAATATTCCACTGGCAACTTTTCGATCAGCGCCGGGGTTGCCCGCCCGGTTCTAATCCCTGATAAGTCTTCTTCCAGACTTTGAATGGCACCTTTCATCCGGTTTTCGGCATCTTTTACGGTTTCTTTAATCATGGCAGCCTCCTGGTTCTGGTGGATGGGGAGTGAGGAAGGTGAATGACCCCCAGACCGGTATGAAAGAGTTGGAACAGCCTTAAGGATACCGCAATATTTCAAAAATTACCACGATTTTTACCCATCGGTAGGCTCAACCACGGTTGAAATGAACTTTCAGAAAAACCAATAATGATTCTTGACAAATTGAAAATATGTTCTATAATATCGGTATAGAACAATATTTCTGATTTCTATTTCGATCACAAGGCGGCAGCGATGTTACAAATACCGATCGTCCGATCTCACGCAAAACCCTCAGGCCTTCATCCGGCTTTGGATTGGAAGTTAAACCAACCGGCAGCGGCAACCGTCCAACCAGAACCCTATCGCTTGAGCGAGCTGCTGGGGCGGCTGCCGAAGATTCCCAAACGCACCGGCGTCCTGGGACAGACCGCAGACTCCATGCCGCTATTGTTCAACCTGACAGATCCGCGGCCAGCCTCTCTGCTGGTAATGGCAGACCGGTTTTCCGGCAAAACGGCCTTGCTAAAGACTTTGGCTGTTTCCCTGGCTCGTCATAACAAACCCGAGGACGTGCGTTTTGTCGTCATCAGCGCCAAACCGGACGAATGGGCTGAAGAAGAAGCGCGTTATAGCGCTCATTTCATGAACATCTCCTCGAACATTGAGAACACCGCGACGGATCTGATCTACCATCTCGGCGACCTGGTCGAGGGAAGGCAAAATGGCGGACGGGTCGGCACTGCCTACGTCTTGCTTTTCGACGGTATGGACACGCTGCCGCATATGGACTTCGACCTGCGTGCCAACTTCGAATGGCTCGTTCGCTTCGGCGCCCGCCAGCAGGTGTGGACGGTGGCAACGCTTGATCCTGCTTCCATGCTGGAGCAGCGCCACTATGCCGACCTTTTCCGCACGCGTGTCACCGGCACGGTTAACGATCCGAAGGTCGCCAGCCGGTTGTTATCCCCGCCGCTGCAAAAATTGGCCGCGGAAGGTGTCAATCGACGCTTCGCGGTCCGCTTGCAGCAAAACTGGCTGCAATTCTACCTGCCTGAAACCCTGGACTGATCAATGGAGGCTGCCATGGTTACTGGAATGTTATGGTTCGACAATGACCCCAAATCCGACTTGAATAGCAAAATTGTTCAGGCGGTGGACTTCTATCAAAAGAAATACGGCACCAA
>DATBWK010000263.1:0-9492 GCA_036514835.1 Bellilinea sp. | reverse complement strand
CAGCATCTTTACCGCTCGCAGCGCATCTGCTGGTCCCATTGTGAAGTTATCGCCTATGGGCAGCACCGCCAGATCGATACCTTCTTCGCCTATCAGACGCATATCGCCGAACAAACCGGTGTCCCCCGCCAGGTAGATTTTCTTGCCCTCGTTGGTGGTCAACAGAAAGCCGACCGGGTTGCCGCCGTCGGAGCCATCCGGCAGCATGGACCCGTGACATGCCATGGTTAGCTTGAGGTAGCCGAATGGATGTGTGAAACCTCCGCCAATATGTTGGGCGTGGGTTTTCAAGCCTTTAGCGGACATCCATTTGCTGATCTCGGCGTTGCTGATGACCATTGCGCCGGTGCGTTTGGCAATTTCAACCGCGTCACCCACATGGTCACCATGCCCATGGGTAATCAGAATATAATCGGCTTCCAATTTATCCGGCTTGGCCGCCGCCGCGGGGTTGCCTTTCAGATATGGGTCCACCAACAGGTGATACCCACCGGTTTCCAGCGCGAACACCGCGTGACCATACCAGGTGATTTTGACGCTCATGGAAATGTCCTTCCTTCAAACAAGGCCTTTCTGGAGATGGCTGAAGCAGTTATGATAATACGCCAACCGTCGTAAAAGGGCAAATCAGGCGACTGTGGGACAATAACAAAGCACCGGCAGTCACCGGCGCTTTGTCGTAAAAATTAGTGTGCAGATTTTTAGTATTCGATGACGCGTTTCAGAGCCTTGGCCTGAGCCACCCAATCGGCGACCATTTTGAGGGTGGGAAGCTGGCGCACCAGTTTCTTTGCAGTGTTGGCAGCAGCCATCTTCTCAACCAGGTTGGCGGGGACGCGCTTGGAAAGTTCGACCACGGTATCGACACCCGCTTCTTCCAGCAAATCGGAGTATTCTTCGCCTACGCCCTTGATCCGGAATAAATCCGCGTGGTTAACCCATTCCAAAATCAACTTATCACTGATCTTGGTGGTTTCAGCCAACGTGACGCGGCCTTTGGGAGTGGCGCCCATTTTTAACAGTGCTTCTACCGAGGCGACGCCAGCTTCTTTCAAAACAACCTGGTACTTGGGACCAATTCCTTCAATTTTGCTTAATGCAGTCATATTTATCCTCTCTTGAAATGGAAACTTGAAGCAGGTGGAAAAAATGGAAGTAAATTACGTTGCTCTTAATATTATACATACTATATTAAATCATATCCGCGCAAGTTGTCTGGATTACCCGATGGACCAGTAGTTCTTGATCAATATATTCCATTTTCTGAAACCGATTTGTGGTGTTGTGCTGTCGGAAAATTCAAAACGGGATACCTGTGGGAGCATCCCGTTCGGACAATAATATGAGTGTGAACTGCTCAATAGAGTTGATTGTTTGGCTGGCGATTAAGCAACAGCCTCTGCAATTTTCTCTTCGATGATCTCGAGCTCGATATTAATCTTGATTTCATCGCTGACCAGGACGCCGCCGGTCTCGAGGGCCATATTCCAGCTGAGGTCCCAATCCTTGCGGTTGATTTTGGTCGAGGCACTGAAACCTGCACTGGAGAACCCCCAGGGACTCTGAGACATGCCATTGAACTCGGTATCGAGAACAACTTCGCGGGTGATGTTGCGGATGGTAAGGTCGCCAATGATGCGGCCATGGGCGTCATCTAAAACTTCCACCTTTTTGCTGGTGAAGCTCAGATGAGGATAATTTTCAGCATCGAAGAAGTCGCCGGAACGCAGATGGGCGTCACGCTGACTTTCGCGGGTGTTGATGCTGGCGGCGTCGATCTGAACATTTACGGTTGAGTTGGCCGGGTCAGTTTGATCGAATTCTACGGTACCGGTGAAGTTCTCGAAGCGGCCGCGAACGTTTGAAATCATCATATGGCGGACGGTGAAGTTCACTTCGGAATGGGCGGGGTCGATTTTCCAGGACATGGTTTTTGATCTCCTTTGATCATTGATTATTTTGGTTAATATTACTTATCACTAAGTAATTTGATATTGAACAATTAGTGCAAAAAAAGAGGAGGTTTATACCTCTTGTTTGCCCAATTTCTTGAGAATCTCGCCAAGCTTGCGTTGTTCTTCGTCTGACAGGACTTCGAAGAGTTGGGTAACGGCAGCGGCATGCTGCGGAAAGATCACACTTACGGTTTGTTTTCCCAGTGGGGTCAATGCCACCACGCTAACACGGCGATCGTCCGGGTCTGGCAGACGGATGACCAGCCCTAATTTTTCCAGATTGTCGATCACCAGAGTCATGTTTCCGCTGCTTTTGAAAACCCGGGCAGCTAACTGGCATTGGGGCAGAGGTCCAAGGTGGAACAGTGCTTCAACAACCGAGAATTGCGTAGGAGTGAGACCGCCCATGGTGTTGCTCTGGTTGATGCGGGATACCAGCGATTCGACCGAGCGATTCAGCTTGATCCAGGTATCCAGAGCGCGTACTTCAGTTGGGCTGCCTATGTAATGAGTTGGCACGATCAATTCCTTTGATGTTGAATTATCTTAGATCAAATAATACAGCTTAAGAATACATTTGTCAAGGGGTGAATTTGGATCAATTTTATAAGAATTGGATCGATGCTCTTTGATTTTGACTTTACCTCCTATAATAGCTATAATCCCTTCGCATAATCCAGTGTCATAATCCCTAAATTTGAATTGAAATTCCTATATGTCCAGTCCCACTGATGCCGCAACGGTGAATTCCAAGCCTACAACCTTCAAGGTCGTCTTTCAACCATCGGGACGCTCCGGGAAGGTAACTGGCGGGACTTCCGTTCTGGAGGCGGCCCGCACCCTGGGCGTTGGGATCGAAGCGATTTGCGGCGGGGCTGGCACCTGCGGCAAGTGCCAGGTGATCATTGAGGATGGACATTTCGCCAAGCATGACCTGACTTCGCACCCTGCGCATGTCACCCCGGCGGATGCAGCCGAGCAGGCGATTTGCTCCAGACGCGGCTTGCCTGCAGGGGTACGGCTGAGCTGCATGACCTTTATCCAAGGGGACCTGTTGGTGACAGTCCCCGAGGAAGCCCAGGCTAACCGCCAAATCGTGCGCAAGGAAGCAGACATAGAACGTGTCATCCCGGTAGACCCCATGATTCGCATGGCGCTTTTGACGCTTGCGCCGGCGGAGCTTGGCGACCGATCCGATCAGGAACGCGTTTTGGCATTGCTGGAGAACCGCTTCAGCCTGCCTGGCGTAACCTTTGATTTGACCGCCTTGAAAAGCCTTCCAGATGCGTTGCGGGATGGCCAGGGGGAGATCTCTCTGACCATTTGGAACGATCAAAATATCATTCGGGTCCAACCCGGCATGCAGGATAAACCGCTGGGGTTGGCGGTTGACATCGGCTCGACATCGCTGGCAGCTTATTTGTGCGACCTGCGTACCGGGAACCTTTTGGCGACGACTTCGATGATGAACCCGCAGGTGACGTATGGCGACGACATTATGTCACGGATCTCCTATGCCGTGGACGTGCCAAACGGGCGGGAACGGCTGCACCGGGCGGTGATCCACGCCATCAGCGAATTAGGCGCTCAGGCTGCTGCACAGGTTGGGGCTACAGCCGATGATATCGTTGACTGCGTGCTGGTAGGGAATTCAGTGATGCATCACCTGGCATTGGGTCTCGACCCTGGTCAATTGGGGCATTTACCTTTTGCACCGGTGGCAGGCGGACCGGTGGATACAACTGCCCGTGAGCTTGGCTTGAAATTCAACCCCGGAGC
This sequence comes from Bellilinea sp., assembly GCA_036514835.1. GTDB lineage: Bacteria > Chloroflexota > Anaerolineae > Anaerolineales > Anaerolineaceae > Bellilinea. Next base: position 5,758 of record DATBWK010000263.1, on the reverse strand, counting down.
GCGCGTTCACGTGCTGCCCCTGGAAGCCGGTTACGTTGGTGCGGATAACGTCGGCGTTATTTTGGCCGAGGAACCGCACAAGCAGGAAGAAATCGTGCTGATTGTGGACGTCGGGACCAACGGTGAAATCCTGCTGGGCAACAAGCATCGTCTGCTGTGCACTTCAAGCCCCACCGGCCCGGCTTTCGAAGGGGCGCAAATCACACACGGCATGCGGGCGGCACCCGGCGCCATTGAACGTGTGCGCATCAATCCGCAAACATTGGAAGTCAATATCAAGGTCATCGGGCAGGAACTCTGGAGCCAGGATGTACCTGACGAGCAGCTTGGTGTCCGCGGGATCTGCGGCTCGGGCATCCTGGAAGCGGTGGCTGAGCTATTCGTGGCGGGCATCATATTGCCGTCTGGCAAGTTCGACCCAAAAGTGACCTCGCCGCGAGTGGTCACTGGACCAAAGGACCAACCCGCCTTCGTTCTGGCAACTACGGCACAGTCCGCCACCGGCAGCCCGATTCTGTTGACCCAGGGGGATGTGCGCTCGGTGCAGTTAGCCAAGGCGGCTTTGTATGTCGGAGCACAACTGTTGATGAAAGAACGCGGTGTGGAAAAGGCCGACCGGGTAGTTCTGGCTGGTGCTTTCGGCAGCCTGATCGACCGCGAACGTGCCATGATCATTGGCATGATACCCGACAGTCCGCTGGAGCAGGTGATCGCGGTTGGTAATGCCGCCGGTGACGGAGCCCGTATCGCGCTATTGAATAAAGGCCGACGGGAGGAAGCTGCCCAGGTGGCGCGCTGGACGGAACATGTCACCTCGCCGCTCGAGAGCGAGTTCCAGGAGCAGTTTGTGGCAGCACTATCATTGCCGCATGCCAGCCACCCATTTCCGCACGTTCAGCGAATGATTGCTGAGCGCCGGCACCCGGTTGAAGCACGTGAAAATATAATCAAAGGTGAGTATGACCATGAATAAATTTCTCGATGCCATCCATTCCGGTGCCGTTCTGATTTCAGACGGCGCGACCGGAAGCAATCTGCAAACCCGCGGTCTACCGGATGGTAAATCCGGGGAGGCCTGGGTGCTGGAGAAACCGGAAGCAATCCGGCAACTGGCAGCTGACTTCATACAAGCCGGCTCGGAGATCGTGTTGACCTGCACCTTCGGCGCCAGCCGGCTGCACCTGGCCAATATGGGGCTGGACGGGGAATGCGAACGCATCAACCGGACCGCTGCCGGACTGGCACGTCAGGCAGCGGCTTCCAGCGGGGCATTCGTAGCCGGATCGATTGGGCCAACCGGCCAAATGCTCGACCCATTTGGCCCATTGGCGGTTGCCGATGCAGAAGCGACTTTTGCCGAACAAGCCAGCTACTTAGCGCTAGGAGGCGTGGATTTGCTGGTCATCGAGACCCAGTTCGACCTGGGAGAAGCGCTGGCAGCAGTGCGCGGGGTGCGGTCGGTGACTGATTTGCCGCTGGTGTGCTCCTTTAGTTATGACCGCGGCACCAAGACGATGATGGGTGTCTCACCGGCGAAGGCAGTGAAGGCCCTGGCGGATTCGGGTGTGGACATGATCGGCATCAACTGCGGGCGCAGCCTGGCAGACAACACGGCAGCGCTACTGGAACTGCGGGCCGCGACCAGCCTGCCGATCTGGTTCAAGCCCAACGCCGGGCTGCCTGTAACTGATGACCTTGGCAATGTGGTGTATGCCACAACCCCACAGCAAATGGCAGAACCAGTGGCAGACTGGATTGCAGCCGGAGCGAAAGTGATTGGCGGCTGCTGCGGCACCAGTCCGGAGCACCTGGCTGCCATTGCCCGAGCGGTGCAGGTCAGTCGGCAGACGATTTGAAGCTAATTATTTCTAGAAAAAAATTAGAGGGCAGCGTGAGAATCACGCCGCCTTGTCTTTCCGCATCGGTGAGTTCTGGCGGGTCAGGGCTGCAGGGCAGTCCAGGTGGCACCGCCGTCCGCGGTGAAGGATAATCCGGTGACACCGTCGGCGTCGACCCAGGTGACCCAGCCATTTTGACCGTCAACAAAATCCAGCGTGGAAATCATGCTATCCAGATTGATATTGGGGTTAACCTCATCCCAGGTTTCGCCGATATCCGTGCTGTGGTAAAGGGTATTGCCATCCCAGACAAACCAATTATCCAATTCCGGGGCAGAAAATCGCCCGAGGACGGGCAGGAGTGCCGTAGGAGTCCAATGGGTGCCGCCATCCGAAGTGGTATAGAATACGGTGTAAGCAGCATCAGGGGTGTAAAGATAAACTGGCAAGATACCCTCCTGGCTGGTGAAGAAAATGGGGGCTTCCAGCGAGAACATGGCGGTGTCTATTGCGCCCGGCAGGGGAATGTTCTGCTGTTGAAAGTGGAAACCGCCATCATTGGAAGAATACAGGTAGCTGAAATTGTCCATTGGAATGCTGCCGGTGACGTAGCCGTGCGATGAATCGCGAAAGGTTATGCCCTGTTTGGAGCCAACCAGCGGAATTTCACCTTCCGGCTCGGGTTCGCCGGTATCGCGGCGGTAGGTCTCGGACCAGCTGGCGCCGCCATCGTGGGTGACGAAGATGGCAATCGCCTGCGAGCCGGCGCCTGCGCCTAACCCGACCATGATCCAGCCATTGCGGTTGTCGGAAAAGCTCATCATGCCCGCGCCAAAGGGCACATCGTATTTCAGCCAGGAGACGCCGCTGTCGCTGGTGTGGTAGAAGGTGCCGCGCTCGAAGTCCACCGGATCCGTCTGGATGACCCAGGCGTGCAATTCGTTGCGGAAAAAGGCCGAACTCGGCAACATGTCTGGCGACCAATCATCGGGAGAGACGTCAGTCCAGGTTTCCCCGCCGTCGGTAGTGCGGACAACCGAAGTAGTGGTCAAAGCCCAGCCAGTGGATTCGGTCAACATGTCGAGGTAGACGAAAGCCAATCCTGTGAAGGGAGGCGGCTCCGTAGGGGTTCCCTTTGGCGGGGCATCAGGAGTGTCCGTCACCGGCATTGGGCTTGGCGGCACGGGTGTGTAGGTGACTTGAACGGGCTCGGGTGTCCTGGTGGGCGGCAAGGGTGTAGGTGTCGGTTTACAGGCGGCAGTCAGGAGTACCAGCAAAACTGCAGCAAGGAAGATTGGCTTTGTGGGGCTTTTCATTGGGATTGATCCTCCCGGAAAGGTTCAGCGTTGATGTTCAGCACTCAGATTATACGGTTTGATGATTGAGGACGTCAATCATTGGCTATCAAGCTGGAATGAACCGTTAGCGCAGCGTCGATAGCAGGCTGCGGTTGGCGGCAAAGGATCCGCGTTTTTGGGAGGATTGCACCACATAGCGGGAGGTGGATGGTATTCGTTTCGTAAAAAAATATTCCAGAAACGAATGCCTCGATTTCCGGAAAAAACACGAAATGTGGGGGGCGACACCTATGCGATGCCGCAGCGGTGGGGGATTTAAGGCTCAAAAAATGGAGTAAAACGAATGTGTACAAATCTGTCCCACGTCAATAATTCCCGTAAGAAGTTGCGAAACGAATGCCCTGCAGGTACCGTTTATTACGTGAATTGTTAATGTTCGTGACGGTATTATTATAGGATAAATGTTCTATGTTGTCAAGGATATTAATCGTCCTTGGTTTGGATCTGCTCAAAGATCGCATCGGGCTTCGCCCACCAGAAGGGTTGATGGTCGAATACCAGCATGAAACGTTATCGCAGCTATCTGGTCTTTATGAAAGCAAAGGTCGTAAAACGTCAACCAAACCGACAAATTGTGTTCCATTAACGGTAAAATTGTTCTATTGTTGACCGCAGATTGTTATAATAGGGAATGCTGAAAGCACGCGGTACGTTGCGGGAGGATCATCAATGGTGTTGCGGCAGGGTATTTCACGCGAGACAGAACGGCTTTCACTTCTATACCGAATTTCACAGACCATCAACTCATCGCTCGATCTCGATGAGGTATTAAAGACTGTGCTGGACGAAGTTATTGCCGCGACCCGAGCCGAGCGCGCGTTTTTAGTGATGACCGACGGGGAAGTGCAAACTTTTCGGGCGGCTCGCGGACAAGAGCAAACGCCCATCGACGATCCACGCAGCCAGGTATCGCGCGGGGTGATCGACCGGGTATTGCGCGAGGGACGCCCGCTTTTAACGAGTAATGCGCAAAGCGAAGATTGGTTAAGTGAACGAAAAAGCGTGATGATGCTGGGCTTGCGTTCGGTCTTGTGTGTGCCACTGCGCCATAAAGAGACGACCAGCGGGATCATTTACGTGGACAACCGCGTTCAATCCGGCATTTTCACATCGGACGATCTGGATCTTCTCAACTCGATCGCCTCTTCTGCCGCGGTGGCTATTGAGAATGCGCGTTTATACCAGCTGGCGATCGACAAAGGCCGTCTGGAGCGGGAACTGCAACTGGCGCATGAGGTGCAAATCAACCTGCTGCCGGTGGAACTCCCGCAATATGCCGGCTGGGAATTTGCTGCCAGGTGGGATCCGGCTTATGAGGTCGCCGGTGATTTTTATGACCTCCAGCAAACCGATAAGGATAAGGTGTGCGCGGTGATTGCCGACGTGAGCGACAAGGGAATGGCAGCCGCACTATATATGGCCATCTCCCGGACGATCATCCGGGCATCGGTACTGCAAGCCAGTAGTTTATCCGAAGGAATTCGCCAGGCCAATCAGTTAATCTGTCAGGATTCGCATTACGGTATGTTTGTGACGGTATTTTATGGTCAGCTCAACCCCGCGACTGGAAATTTCACCTACGTCAATGCCGGACATAACCCACCGGTGCATTTCAGCGCGGCAACTGGTAAGTTAACCCGTTTGACGCGTACGGGCATGGCACTGGGGGTGGACGAAACAGCGCAATTTGTGCAGCACTCCATCAAGATGGCGCCGGATGATTTTATTTTGCTGTATACCGACGGGGTCACCGAAGCATTTAATCTCAACAATCAGGCGTTTGGCGAGAAGCGGCTCGAGGACCTATTGCTTGAGCATAAGCACCCGAATGCCGCCGAGCTGGTCGATCATATCGTGGACAGCGTGAAACAATTTAGCGAACGGGACCATCCTTCGGATGATTTGACACTGGTGGTACTGTTGCGCAGGGACGGGATGTCAGCGGGGACGAACGAATGATTGGAAGTTTCCTCAATCAGCGCTACCGCCTGGATCGCGAAATCGGTCATGGCGGGCTGGGCACCATTTACGAAGCCCTTGATTCGCTGCTCGAGCGGCCTGTGGCTGTTAAGCTGTTGAATGCGGATTCTGGGCTGGGTTCTCAGGGTCAGGCGCGCCTGCTGGCAGAAGCGAGGGCGGCTGCCCGCTTGAATCACCCCAATATTGTCAGTATTTTCGATGCCGGACGCACCGATCCGGAACTTAACCCCGGCGTGGATTTGTCATTCATCGTAATGGAACTGGTCGAAGGCGAGTCACTCCATGATCAGAAACCTGCCACGCTGGAGGAAACGATCCTCGTACTCAAGCAGGTGTGCATGGCGCTGCAGGCTGCTCATGAGCACGGCATTATCCACCGGGACCTTAAACCTGAAAATGTGCTGCGAACACCAGATGGATTGGTCAAACTTTCCGACTTTGGGCTGGCGCGTTCGTTATCCACGCGGCTTTCACAGGAGGGGATGTTTGCCGGGACGGTGTTTTACATCGCGCCGGAAGCTGCGCTGGGAAAAACTGTGGATGCCCGCACTGATCTGTACGCGCTGGGCGTGATGTTGTACG
>DATBWK010000262.1:0-2205 GCA_036514835.1 Bellilinea sp. | reverse complement strand
AGGTTGTTGGGATGCAAGTATTCCAGAGCGCGGCGCGCCTGAACAAACATCATTTCTGTCAGGCCTTGCACTTGCGCAAGGGTAGCACGGGCGACGGCAATTTTTCCAATCAGGTTGCGGGTTGAATCGTCCAGTTCGGCCTCTGGCGGGGCAGCGGCATCGATAGCCGCTTCTGTCGCCAGTAGTTTCTCTTCGACGCCCTCTGTCTGGCCGATAACCAGCAACAGCGAAGCCTGTTTCCACCTCAGGGAAGGTCTGGCATCCAGCAAGGTGGTTGGCAGCGACTCCAACCAGCTCAGGATGGCAGTGGCGGCGCCGCGATGGTGCAGCGGCATCTGCTTGCTTTCCATCAAACGCTCAGCCCGCTTAAACTCATTGGCTGCAGCCGCATGTTTGAAGGCTTCGAGGATCAGCCCATTGTTTTCACACCATTGGCTGGCATGGACATGCAGTTCGGCGATGCCGTCAGGAGTGAGATATTGCGCCAGGCGTTTGCACAGTAAATCGCCAAAGAGATGGTGATAGCGGTACCAGCATCGTTCGTTGTCCAAGGGAACGACAAACAAATTGGCACGTTCGAGAAATTCCAGGGTTGTTTGCCCGGAAACAGCTGAATCAGGCAGAATGGCATCACAAAGAGAGCCACACATACGGTCGAGAATAGATGTGAGCAGCAAAAAAGTCTGAATATCCTTGGATTGCTGTTGCAGGACCTCTTCGAGCAAATAATCCATCACGAAACGATGGCTGCCAGTGAAAGACTGGATGAAACCTGCAGCGTCTTTATGCCCTTGCATAGAAATCGCAGCCAGTTGCAGCCCGGCAATCCAACCCTCGGTGCGGGTTTCCAGCGCGGCTATGTTTTCTACCGAAAGGCCCAGCCCCGTTACCGCATTGAGAAACTCAGCGGCTTCGCCCGGGGTAAAACGCAGGTCGGCAGCCCGCAGTTCATTGAGCTGCCCGCGGGCGCGATAGCGTGCCAGGGGAAGTTGGGGATCCTCGCGGGTGGTGATGACCAGATGCATTTGCGGAGGTTGATGCTCAATTAAGAATCCGAGGGATTGGTCCACCGATTGAGAATCGATGGCGTGGTAGTCATCCAGGATCAACACAAAATGCTCGGAGATAATGGAAATTTCGTTGAGCAGGGTGGTCAAGATGGTTTCGATATGGACCGGCTGGGGGGATTGAAGCGCAGCCAGCAAGCCCTCACCGATGTCCGGATTAATGGTCTGTAAAGCCGCTACCAGGTAAGAGATGAAACGCGCCGGATCATTGTCCGCTTCATCCAGCGACAACCAGGCGATCGAATTGCCGCACAACTGCTTTCCCGTAAGGTCATCGGGACTATGGGGCGGACAGTCCCTGGGACCGGCGATCCATTCACTGACCAGGGTGGTCTTGCCAAAGCCGGCAGGCGCAGAAATGAGGGTTAACTTGCGTCCCAAAGAGAGACCCTCGTTCAAACGTTCTATCAGACGAGGGCGAAGAACAATTTTTGGCCGCGGCGGGGGAATATATAATTTCGTGGCCAAAATTGTTGTGGACATAGATCCATTATATAACTCTCCCCAAAGGGAGGGCATTTGTTTAGTCATCGATTCCACGCCAGGGGGTTTGTCTTCACCAGGTATTCCACATTTGCAGGGTGTTTGCCCGGGAAGAAGGTTTCGCCGCGTATACTTAATATCGTGGGTAGTAAAAAAACAAATTGAACAGCGGCTTAGTGTGTGTTACTATAATGACAGGAAAAGCGGTGGCATAGCTAGCCCGACGCCATTTCGTTTGGAGTCCGCTGCCACGAAATCCTTCGGATCTCTGAATCGAACGCATTCCGAATGTAGGAGCTTGCTCATACGACGCATCGTACAATTTATTTCCCAGCTTGGCATCCAATCAATACTTGAGAATATACCGGATGTAAAAGCCCTTATTGTTTACTGGTAGGAAAGAATGGATAGAACACAGGAATTACCATTAAAAACAGTTCCAAGGTGGGCCCTCATTGGCCTGATAACCATTGGGCTGATCCTGGCCGGGGTCATTTTAAAATTATTTACCTCTTGGATTTTTCCGAACAATTCATACGGAACCATAACTTTTCTTAATGGACAGGTGGAAGTAAGCGATGGCTTTAACGAAATTGCGGCCAGTACAGGGCCCCTCGCCACTCGCAATGTCCGTACCTTGCTAAAAACTGGTGAT
>DATBWK010000261.1:0-6730 GCA_036514835.1 Bellilinea sp. | reverse complement strand
GCTTCCACCTTGCCCGAATCGCTTTCCTGAATACCCTTCAACCCGGTGGAAAATTGCATCTGCCGCAGGTTGCTTTCCAAACCGCTGCCGGCTAAATCTTCACCCAACCCGGAATCGATCAACGCCTTCCGCAGCGGTGAAGCCGGCGTGCCGGTCAAAATGTGCTCCAGAATCCGCACCCCCAACGCTTCTTCCATGTTCACGATTTCCGGCAGCATCCAGTTGACCGTCACCTGAGCTTTGGCGTCTGGATCGTCGGAACTTTCATAGACCTCCACAGCCGATTTGGTGTCGCTGAACATGGGTTGCAGCGGCACCTGGGAGTTGACCTGAATGGCGCTGTAGCCCTCGAATGCGGCGTCGATGATCCGCAGCCGTTCTTCGGGGTTGTCATCGCCGTAAAAGAAAATCTTGGCGTTGGTCGGATGGTAAAAAGTCTCGTAAAAGCCTTTGAATCCCGCGTAGGTCAGATCGGGAATGTTTTCCGGATTTCCGCCTGAATCATGATGGTATGGGGTGTTGGGATATAGCAGAGAGCGGCTTTTTTCTTCCATCACGCCGTCGGGTGAGGAGTAAGCGCCTTTCATCTCATTGAAAACCACGCCTTTGTAACTTATCTCGCCGTCGGCGGTCTCCAATTCATAATGCCAGCCCTCCTGCATCAGCGTGTAAGGGCTGACCAAAGGATGCAGCACGGCATCCAGATACACGTCGATTAAATTGTAGAAATCCTTCAGGTTGGTGCTGGCGACCGGATACAGGGTTTTATCCGGAAAGGTCATGGCATTAAGAAAGGTGTTGAGCGAACCTTTGAGCAGTTCGACAAATGGCTCCTTGACCGGATACTTCTGCGAGCCGCCCAGCACTGAATGTTCCATGATATGCGCCACCCCGGTTGAGTCATTCCAGGGTGTGCGAAAGTTGATGCTGAAGCACTTGTTTTCGTCCTCGTTTTCCAGCGAGAGCAGTTGCGCACCGGTGGCAGCATGCCGCCATAGGCGGGCGCGAGTGTTCAATTCGGTGATGGTGGCATCTTGCAGCAGTTCAAAACCATGGACAAGGGTCATTCTTCCTCCAGAAGCTATCAATGAGCAGTGGATTTTATCTTATTACCGATAGGCAGCTTTAGCACGAAAGGCAGTCCTACTAGCGCCAGGCCGGCGCTGATGTAATATGCCGTCCGCAGACTGGAAACGTCGCTGATGGCGCCGACCAGCACGGAAACCAGCGAACTGCTGACGAAACTGACCGCCATATACACGCCGTTGGCCAGCGCCCGGCTTTCTGGAAAGCTCTCCTGTACAATCGCCATGATAATAGGCGCCACGGATAGCATTGAAAAGCCAAGTGCCAGCAGCAGCGGGAAAAGCACCCAGCCATCCAGCGAGGTGAAGGCAAATAAGGTGATGGCTGTGAGCGCCATTGCAGCGCTAAGAACCGGGCGGCGGCCCAAACGGTCTGACAGGGTACCGCCAAGGAAGGCGCCAGCCACACCGGCTACTTGCATCACTGATAACGATGCGCCTGCCATCACCAAATCGGCGCCGCGTTCAGTCAGGTAGGTGGGCAAAAAGGTGGCTACGCTGACGAAGGCAAACGCCCGCGACAGGATGATGGCGATCACCGGCAGCAGAACCGGGCGCATCCCTTTGAGTGCTTCCCGCCAGGGCGGGGTGGCTTCACGGGACGTCGTTTCATGCTTGAAGTTGCGCAATTGAAAATACAGAAATACCGAGGTCAAAATGCCGACCACCGCGATCCACGGTGTATTTTGCGGCTGGAGATACTCCACTGCCGCCACAATCACCAGTGGACCGATGACCCGGCCAATTTCGCCGCCGACCATCCAGAAGCTCATGCCCAATCCCAGCCGATCCGCTGACAACCGCCCGGCGATCACTGGTCCAGTGGAATGGATGCTGGCTGAGCTGATGCCCGTGACCAGCAGCAGCATGGCAGCGACAGCGTAGGTTGGCGCAACGCTTAAAAAGCTCATCATAATGGCCGTGACCGCCGGCGCCAGGATCACAAAATAACGCGGCCCGGCCTTGTCTGCCAGGTAGCCAATCAAGGGCTGCAGCAAGGAAGGGATATTCCCAAAGACTGACAGCAGCCCGGCTTCGGTCTTAATGAGCGCAAATTTCTCGATCAGCAGGGGCAGCAGTGGCGGGAGGAATGCCTGATATGTATCCTGGATGCTGTGCCCGGCTGAGATAATGGCAACCTTGTCAGCCTGGAAAGTCTTTTGTTCAATGGTTTGTTCGATGGTCATGCAGCTTCCTGGTGGCTATAGAATAACTTGCGGGGTTTTGCTGGTGCCTGGAATAAACGCTTTAATTTCCGCGGTGCACATTGCCCTCGACCACAAACGCCAGCGGCTGCACGCTGTGATCCGCGTATTCAGTCAGATCTTCCAGCCGGATGCGCAGGCGCAGACTTTCCAGGTCGGGATGATTCAGCAGGTGTTCGACAATCGCGGTGTCTGCCTGAACGCCAAAGGTTTTAAGCAGCCGCCGGATATCCATTTGGGCAGTCTCGTCATGCATGGCTCACTCTCCTTATTTCCAACGATAACCCGTGTTTCGAGTATACCCCATCCATTGGGATTGTTGATGCCCTTCTCTGCCATGCGGCTCTTGGAAAAAAGAATCCGCCCCGGTTCCCCAGGACGGATTCGCGCATCGGTAATATTCTTGACGATCAGCTGGTTTCGGGGTTGAAGATATACCCTTCCGGAGTGATGAGAAGAATTTTTGGTTCGCTCGGATCTTCTTCCAGTTTCACTTGCAACCCCTTGACCGTGCCAAGCACGCGTTCTTCCATCACTGCCGCGGTCACAGAGCCGCTGCCCCAGCCAGTTTCGTGCAGCGCGACATCCGATAATTCCTGATAGGGGGACTCCATCATTATTTGCAGTAGTTGGCTCTCCACCGTCGATAGATTGATCGCGGTGCCATTATGGACCAGAATATTGTTGGCTGAATCCAGCCAGTAACGCGACGTCCAGGTAGGAGCTGGAATTGGCGTTTCCCCGACGACCCGGTTTGCCAGCCTGTATATTCGGTCCAGCAGTTTCTCGCGCATGAACGGTTTGACAACATAATCGTCAGCGCCCATCACATACGCCTGTTGCATAATTTCGGCATGCGACACCGCGGTAAGCATCAAAACCGGCGCTTGCGAGGTGGTGCGGATGGTTTCCAACAGGCTTAATCCATCCAATTCAGGCATCAAAATATCCAACAGGATGACATCCATTTTTTTTCGGGTGAGCAGCGCCAGAGCGTCGATTCCGCTGGCTGTGGTGTGAACCTCATGGCCAGCTTTTTGAATCATCATACTCACCATTTGACGGGTGTCGGCATCGTCGTCCACCAACAAAATCCTCAAAATGCGTTGGGTAGCATTGGACATAATCACTCATCCTTTTCTGGCCGGGGAGCGGGTTCTCCCCCCGCATTCATTTTAGAATAATTTACTATTTTGTTACAAGCGTTGTACTGCACCAAACCATTTATTGTCAAAATGGATTAACGGATTCAATTTGAAAAACTCCATGACCGGATTGTGATTTGCGCACTTTCATTCTGCCGTGTACAATGATGGCAACTGCGCTGAAACATGGGTTGGGGGTAGGGGGCAGAAACCGGGAGGATCTTTATGAATTCGCGTGCATTGCCGCTGATCTCCGTATCCGGCAGCCATCGGGAAATGGGACGTCAGCTTGGCGAAGCCTGCCGCAGCCAGGTGACCAGGAGCATTGAAAATGCCCGCCAACTGCTGAAACAATCCTACGATTCACTGCAGTTGGACTGGGTCGGCGCGCTAATTCAAGCGCGCAAGTACCTGCCCTTTGCCGAGGAACGCTATCCCCAATATGTGGATGAATTACGTGGCATGGCAGAAGGCGCCAATGTCTCGTTTGACGACCTGACGGTCGTGAATGCCATGGAAGCCGTGACCATGGACGCGCTCCATCTGGTCAAATGTACCAGTATGGCGGTCAATCAAGAGCGCACAACCAATGGCACCGTATTGGTAGCGCACAACGAAGATTGGGTACCCGAGGACGAGCCGGATGTTTACCTGGTGCAGGCCTGCCCCGAAAAAGAGCCGTCTTATTTAGCCATGACGTATGGCGGATTGCTGCCCAACATCGGCTTCAATTCCCACGGTATCGCCCAGTGCTGCGACTCGGTCTACCCGACAGACAGCCGTATTGGCATCCCGCGCGTGATCGTCTCGCGGGCCGTACTGGCAGCTACCACGCCAAGTGAAGCGATACGGCGCACGTTGATCCCTCAGCGCGCCGCCGGTTACAACCATCTGTTGGTGCATGAGAGCGGTGAAATTTTCTCGGTTGAAGTATCAGCGCGGCAATTCGCCATTTTGTATGCCCACGAAGGAGTCATGGCGCACACCAACCATTTCCTCGACGATCAGATGCGCCGCATCGAAAGCGAACCGGACGAGTTGATCGCCACCCGCGTCCGTTATTTTCGCACGATGCGCCTGCTTAATCAGACCCAACAACATTCCATCCGCACCCTGCAGGCCATTCAAAAAGATCACATTAATTATCCCGATTCAATTTGCAATCATTCGATTGACGGCGACCCGCTCGATCGTGAAAAAACCGTCACCGCATTGACGATGGACCTGACCAACCGCCGCATGTGCGCCACCTGGGGAAACCCCTGTGAAAACATGTTCACCACCTACCAGTTAGAAAATTGATTCCTGGCTTAATCCAGAGGTGCCACCCATGTCTGCTCCATTCAACCGCTTTCCATTTGCACACACCTTTTCCATTGTTGCCCGCGACCCGCTGACCGGCGAGATGGGTGTTGCAGTTCAATCGCACTGGTTTTCGGTGGGGTCGGTGGTAGCCTGGGGTGAACCTGGCGTAGGAGTGGTGGCGACCCAGTCCATGGTGGAAAAAGGATACGGTCCGCGCGGTTTGGCCTTGATGCGCAGCGGCGTCTCAGCACTGACTGCGCTGCCGGCGTTGCTCGAAGCTGATGAAAATCACGAGGTGCGTCAGGTGGCAATGCTGGACCGGTTGGGGCAGGTGGCGGTTCATACCGGCAGCCGCTGCATCGCCTGCGCCGGGCACTTGCGCGGGGATGGCTTTTCGGTGCAGGCCAATATGATGCTTAACGATACAGTTTGGTCAGCCATGGCGCAGGCTTACCGTGGAGTAACCGGACCGCTGGCGGAGCGCATGATGGCAGCCCTGGAAGCTGCTCAGGCTGCCGGCGGCGATATTCGTGGGCAGCAAAGCGCAGCCCTGCTGGTCGTCAGCGGAATTGCCGGCGAACGGTCCTGGGATGGAATTTTAGTCGACCTGCGCGTGGAGGATCACCCGCAACCGGTGACTGAATTGAAGCGCCTGCTGGCTGTTCATCGCGCCTATGACTGGATGAACCAGGGGGATGAATTTCTGGCAAACCGTGAGGTGGAAAAGGCGTTACAGGCTTACCGCTCGGCTGCTGAATTGGCGCCGGATATGGATGAACTGCCCTTCTGGCATGCCTTGACCCTGGCAGAGTTGGACCGGATGGACGAAGCCGCCCCAATATTCAAGGCGGTCTTTCAATCCAACCCAAACTGGGCCGAGCTGGTCAAACGTCTTCCGGCTGCCGGTTTGCTCAAAGATGACCCTGAATTGATGCAGCAGATTTTGGCGCTTGTAAATCCAGGGTCAAATCGGTAACTTGCCTAATTGTCCGCCGCGCCGGCGGCAATCCAGGACTCAATTAAATCGATCTCTTTTTGCGTAAGCAGCTTACCCGGCGGCATGGGTCCGCCAATGGTCTGGATGCCGAGCAGCTTCTGCACCAGCAGGCTGGCCTGAGGGTCGCGGGCGATGATCACGGGTGCGTTGTCCCCGCTCTCCATCACACTCTTGTAGCTGTTGGCGTCCCACCCACCAAGCGTTCCATGACAGGCGGTACAGCTTTTTTTGAAAATCGGCAGCACGTCTCTGGAGAAAGACACAACCGTAGATGAACCGGAAGAGGTTGTCTCCTTTGCGAAACTGCGGATTACATCCACCAGCTGGGCAATCTGTTCCGCGCTGAGGATATCGCCCCAACCGATCATGGCAGTCGATTTGTGGCCGCTATTGATCGAATCGAAAATTTCGAAGTCTGACCATTGGTCTTGGAAATCTCTGCTCTGAAATTCAGGGCCAACACCGCCTTCACCGGCAGCTCCGTGGCATTGGGCGCAAACGAAAGCGTAGAGTTGTACAGGTTGTTCGTTTAGCACCGGGATGGCCACTTCGGGCGCGAATTCAACCGGCGGCCGGTCTTCCCAGGAGCGGATAAATCCGACGATGGATTCGATGTCATCTTCATCCAACGGGCCGCCGTTCGAGGTGCCGAATGGCGACATGCCGAAGTTGGGCTGTCCCTGGGTAATGATCGACCTCAAAGTGATATCATCCCGGGTTTTCAAATATTCCGCGGTGCTGATGGGAGCGATAATATCGCCGGCACGGGTGGGGTTGGGACCGCCTTCACCGAGAGTGCCGTGGCAGGTGGCGCAGTATTGGGTAAAGAGGTTTTGACCAACAGCCACCGAATTTCCATCCATGGCTTGACGGGTGAAAGCAACCAGAGCATCCAGTTGTTCGCTCGTTAAAATGTCACCCCAAACCGGCATGGTACGGTGCGGTCCTCCGCTCGCGATGATCTGCCGGGCGGTTTCAACGCTTTCGGCTCGC
>DATBWK010000260.1:0-22927 GCA_036514835.1 Bellilinea sp. | reverse complement strand
GTCTGCGACGGACGAAGCGTTAACCGATTCGCCGCTGGCGATGTGCCTGCAGGCAGAAATCTACATCCGTAAGGATAATTTAGCCGAAGCTCACAAGGTTTTAGACCAGGTCGGCCAATCCCTGGCGGTGAACGGGGCAGTTTCTCATCAAACCCGATACCGCTGGGCGGTGGCGAAACTGCTGGCAGCCGAAAATCAGTTTGACGAGGCTCTGGAAATTTACCGGGATATCACAACATTGGCCAGCGACAAAGGTCTGGCCTGGATGCGGGCACGGCTGGAGATCGATTGGGCTAATGTGTTGCTGCAGCGAGCTCAACCAGGTGACTTGGTGAATGCGCGCGAGAAATTAATCGATGCGGCTGCCGCTTTCAAGCAGATGGGAGCGAACGGCTATTTGGAGCAGGTCACCGCCCAACTAGGTCTTTTGGAAAATTCCGCGGCCCATTAGGGGTGCAGCAATTTAATTAGATTGGCATTTTTGCCGGTACGGCGGTCAACCACATTCATGTGGGTGTGGTAGCCGCATCTGCGACCGCGGCAGGATTTGCCGTAGATATCAACGGTGTAGCCAATGTTGCTTTCTGAACCGACCAATTTGCCGATGCCGACCCACTCACCTTCGGCCGGGTAGTATTCGCCGTGCAGCAGCTTGACCGTCCAGACTTCGTTTTCTATGATCAAGATGGAATTGCCGTAGATGTCGTAACTGTTGAGGATGACCTGCCCGTTGATCGGCGAAAGAATGTCCACGCCCCGACCGCCGGCCAGATCAATGGCGGCGTCGCCATAGGCTGAGCCATGAGTGCCCTGGGTCAGAACATAGCTGTCGTAAGGCAGACGAATATCTTCCGGCCGGTCTGGGGGATCATCGTCCACGACAGGCTGCGGTTCAACGGCAGCAACCTCGGCAACGGTTGGTTCCGAAATGGCAACTGATTCAGGCTCCCCGGTGGGCAGCGGCTGAAAAGGGGTGTTGGTGGCGGTATATTGCGGAACAGCCGGTTCGACGGCAGCGGCATAGGTACTGGTGGGAACACTGCGGTCAGCCAACACGGTAAAAACGCCCAGTACGATCAGGGCGAGTGCTACAATTGACAATCCATTAATGCGATGGTCCATGAGGTCAATCACGCAGGGGCGTTACAATGAAAGCGGGGGAAGATTCCAGTATAAAGGATGCGACCATTTTTTCATACTTCATCCAGCAGTGCAATCCACAAAGTTGATAATAGAAAATGTGTTCTAATATATTATACAACAATATTCCGGGAAGGAAAGAGGGAAAACCATGATTGAAATGCGGCCGATGACGCAGGCAGAATACGAAATCTATCTGTCACGGGCAGTGGCGGAATATGCAGAGGATAAAGTGAAGGCGGGCAACTGGCCTGCTGAAGGGGCGCTGGAACGTTCTGCCAAGGAATTTGAGAAATACCTGCCGCAAGGTCTGGACTCCCCACACAATACCCTGTGCACGCTGGTCGATCCGGCGAGCGGGGCGGGGGTTGGCATGATCTGGTATGCACTATTCCCTGAATCAACCCGGCCGAATTGGTTCATTTTTGATTTTTCCATCGATCCAGAGCAGCGCCGGCGCGGGTACGCATCCCAGGTGCTGACGGCGCTGGAGGAGCGGGCATTGGCGGAGGGGATTCAGTCGATCGAACTGCACGTGTTCGGTCACAATACAGCAGCGCGAGCGCTATACGATAAGATGGGTTATGAGATAACGAATATTAATATGGTGAGGAAGGTAAGTTAAATTGTTTGCATTACTGTTGATAGTACATTGACACCATGACCGG
This sequence comes from Bellilinea sp., assembly GCA_036514835.1. Classification (GTDB taxonomy): domain Bacteria; phylum Chloroflexota; class Anaerolineae; order Anaerolineales; family Anaerolineaceae; genus Bellilinea. Next base: position 21,119 of record DATBWK010000260.1, on the reverse strand, counting down.
TTTACTGATGCTGTGCCTGATTTGCACGCAGTTCCGGCAGAAAAATGCGAAAAGTGCTTCCTATTTCTTTAATGCTCTCTAATTCAATCCTTCCATTATGTAAACCAATGATGTGAGCTGTAATTGCTAATCCCATCCCTTTACCTTTATGGTTATTGCTCGCGGCTTCTTTACCCCGATAGAATCGCTCAAATATATGGGCCTGCTGTTGCTCTGAAATGCCAATGCCATTGTCTTGAATCTCGATGATCACCAGATTGTTTTTTTTCCTTAATGAGAGTTTGACAAAACCGCCCGGATGGTTGTAATGAATACTGTTTTCGACAAGGTTTGCAAAAGCACGAGGCAATAATACTGGATCTCCCCACACTTCAAGTTCCAGATCACCGCCCATATTTAACAGGATATCGTGTTGATTCGCAATTGGCTCCAATTCTTCGAGAACCTCTTCAAACATAACCCCTAAGACAATTCGATGATAATCAATCTCTTTGTCTGCTTTGGCGAGTAAAAGCATATCTTCCACTAAGCGCTGGAGGCGGGTAATTGCTCTTTCTGCAATTGACAAAAAATCTTGATATTCTTCTAGTGTTGCCTGAGGAGCAGTTTTCAGAACTTCCAGGTTCATGCGCAGGGAGGTTAATGGAGTTCGTAGTTCATGCGCTAAATTTGCATTGAATTCACTTTGATTATCAAAATTTAGCTTAAGCCTCTGTAACATTGTGTCGAAGGCATCAGCCAGAATTTTTACCTCATCCATTGCTCCCTGATAATTTAATCTTTGATCCAAATTATGGGCGCTAATTTGTTGAGCGGTTTCGCTTATTGCGTTTATGGGTTGTAATGATTTTTGCGCAACCCACTTTGCGGCCAAGAATCCTAGTCCACTAAACGCTATTAATCCAATTCCGGAAAGAAGCCTGACGCTGATATAAGGATCGGCCCTGGTAATCCCCGGATCGCGAGCAATAGTATACCCTTCCGGGCCAGGGGTTTCGACCATAAGCGTTAGTGGATTTCCTTCTGTATCTACTGTTTGAATTAATGCTAAAGCATCAGGAGACCCAACTTCGCGAGTAATAAAGATAGGAGCGATCGAATTGATAAAAACAGTGAGAATTATGCCGAATACAAACACCACCCCGCTGGTCGACCAGGTTATGCGCTGTCGCAACGTTAATTTTTTCCACTGATTACGCATCGAAAGCCGGCTAATTCTCTTCATTCACGAGTAGAACCTCATCTGAACGAATGAAGCTATATCCGGCTCCAATAATCGTCGCAATATATTTTGAATTTTCAGAATTGTCATCCAATTTTTCTCGTAGTGATTGAATATGCACTCGTATGGTGTTTGAAAAGATGTTTGTTGAAGAACCCCAAACATGCTCTAGTAGTTCTTCCTGGCTGATCACTTCATTGGGATGCCTCATTAAATACTCGAGGATCCCGAACTCTTTTCGGGTGAGTCGAATCCTATGATCAGCTTTCCAAATGACCTTCTCAACTGAATCAAGTGAGATATCCCGAATTTTCAATATCTGCTCTCTGGCACGCATGTCTCGGCGCAGTAACGCGCGGATTCTTGCGAGTAATTCCTGTAAATGGAAGGGTTTAATTAAATAATCATCCGCGCCATTATCCAGACCCGTGATGATATCCTTCTGTTTTCCTCGGGCAGATAAAATGAGAATAAGTAATAACGGCTGTTTAATATGTGCCAAACGACAAATATCTAATCCATCCACGTCTGGCAGGATTAAATCCAGGACCATTAAGTCATAATTATTGGTCTCTAGCAAATCAAGTGCTTTATTCCCATTTTCTGCAATATCAATTGCATACCCATTCCTGGTCAGTCCCCGGCAAAGAGCGCTGGCCACATCTTTTTCATCTTCAACGACAAGTAATTTCATGCCAATCCAGTATCGTTCTTATTAATTGGATATATTTAATGTTTCTTAAGGAAGATAGATCGCTTAGTTCCTCCTTGTTTGGTGTTGTTTCATTCTCTATCATACCTTGTGCCGTGTTAAATCTTTATAAAGATTTGACCTTTCTTAATATTTGGTCAACTGCTTCGAATCATTAAAACTTTACAAGGATTTAACATCCTAATGGCTATACTATGAAAAAGATGGAAAAGGTTAGGGTAGATGGGGAGGTTACCATGAAACACTTCGGTTCACAGCGCTTTCTGATTTCTGTGCTGCTGATCCTAAGCATATCTGTAAGTTTTACCCCGGCTTCAACGGTTGACGCTGCGATGTCTTTTCCAACGAGTGGGCTCATCGATAATTTTATCCTGGAAATGGATAGAACTTATGGTTACCAGATATTACGGCCAGCTTCTTGGATTGCTTCTGATCTGGGTGACCGACGGGAATTTACATATTCCGGTTCGGGCGATCAAATGAATCGGATCACGCTAGAGATCACGAACCTGCAGGTAGTATCTGAGACTCTAATTGGGAATAATGGTTTACTTCTCAATTACGAGTTGTTTATAAAAGATCCTTTCATCATACCTTGGATGCACAAGACAGAAGCGTTATGGAAAAGTTATGGCATACAATACCGTAAAATAATAGAATTGACGGACGCCATGGTTTTTGCGATAAGGCCAAGTCCAAATCAGTTACATCTCATTGCTTATGTAGTAAGTCAAGGTCAACCACTCGCTATTGGTTTGATAGGTCATGGTTCATTCAACGATCTAGAGAACCTTAAAAAGATCGGATTGTTGGCTGACTTTGAAACAATGGTATCAAGTGCGAGAGCTTATCCAAGGCGTATTGTAGAGCCATTACTCGAGATAAACGAGACAACCCAAACTTACTTGGTAGAATCTGGTCCATGGCATAGCGATAGCGGGTACAGGACAATTGGCGTCTATACTTATCGACTTCAGACCGATTATTATCAAGCTCCACCTCGCGTTTATTGGTTATATGAATATATGCATTATGGTGGTGATCCTTACCACGACACATGGCTTTACTCCACTAGTGTCACAGATTACCCGGAAACTACTTGTGTCTATAGAAACTCATATTTGCTCTGGCATGTGATTGAAAAAGTGGCTACGCGTCCAACTAATACCATTTCGGATGCCTATACCCCTAATGAAGTTGTCGCACACTTAAATTCAACAACGACTCATATGGTGATATTTGGAGATCCATTGTTTGTCAACTGCCAGTGGTATTTCCCCTTTACTCATTAATAATTATTGCGATAGAGCACGTCAACAGTTCCAGGGATCATGCTTACCCGAACGGTAGAGCATTCGAATGATGCTAATCAACACAATGGGAGCAGATAAATGGTGAAATTGGGAAGATGGGAATTTGCGTTTCTTATCCTGCTGCTTGTGCTTATGGGGTGCTCAGCGGATGATGCCATGGCGACGAGCGATGCGGTTAAGGACGCCGCCCCAACTCCGGCTAGTGAGGGAATCGTCAGTTTTGTCCTGCAAACCGATGGCGTTTGCGGTTATCGTATGCTGAGACCAGAAGAATGGGAACCCTCCCGGCAAGAATGCCGTTCCTTTTCGTTACATAGCTCGGCGGAAGATAAATTGGAGCTGACGGTGATTAATTACCAGGTGACTGCTCAGCAAATAAAAGATGGAATTGTTGTCCAATACGCGCTCTTCGAGGAGGATTCCTCCCTGGAAGGCTGGGCCAAAAACGTTGAAAAATCATGGAGCAATATTGGCATCCGGTTCACTTTGCTAAACACACCTCCCCAAGGGAAGGTCTATTTACTCGGGATTCCCGCGTCGACCAATTTGGAAATTGTGGCGCTCCTAATCAATCAAAATCAGCCGCTCGGATTAAGCTTAATCGCCTCTGGATCCTATGCAAACTTAGAACGTCTCCAAAAGGACGGTTTGGTAGATGATTTTTTGACAATGTTGGAGAGCGTAGAAGCGATACCGTATGACCCCCAAAATCTAGATCCAGTAATTGAAGAATAAAACCCAATGCTAATCCTATCTTGTGCCATTGGGAATGCGCGAAAAAGTGGACACAAAAAATGTCCTGATCGGGTAGACTAAAGAAACAGGAGAATAGAAATGTTAAGTAAACGATTTACAAAGTTCCTCATTTTGACTGGAATGGTGGTCAGCTTAGTTATGGTTGCGGCCAATCCATTTCAAAAGGAAAGCCATTGTTATTCCGTTCTCTCTCCGGTCGATGTGGATAGCAATGAAAATTCCCAAATCATAGAAAGCGGATGCTTTGACACATTTTCTGAAGCAATTCAAGCCGCAACCGGGGGGAGGGTTCATATGAACCCGAATGTTTATCCCGATGATGTCACTGAAGAAATGCTTAACGCTAATGTTGATTCATCCAAATTGCCCCCAGACTCAGTGACTGTGATTGGTATAGATTATAAAAATGCCAGTTTTGGTGGAAGCTCATACGCTTGGTCTGTAACTGGGTCTGGATGTACAGATACACTTGGTTTCAGAGTAAGTTCGATGCCATCAGGCTGGGATAATGCAGTGTCTTCAGCCAGGTCTTATTCGGATTGTAACAATTACTACCATTGGGAGAACACAAACTATGCAGGTGCTGTATTAGATTGTGGTCCCAGTTGTGCCTCCATGGGCGTTATGGATAACCAGACGTCCTCCGAAGAATGGTATAAATGATAGAAATTGTGGGATCGTATTCAGAATAACAGTAACTTGATATTGTTTAGCAATCACTGGGGCTGCCTGGAAATATTAAAAGGCAACCCCCAATACTATAAAAAGAAATAGCCGTGAGATGTAGCCTAATCGGGAAACGTAATTGTGCTGGCGAGTCATTGAATTGTAAAAGAACGATTGCCAAAATTACAGACTGAATGAATGAATTAAGACTTTGTTTTAATACGAAAGCATCCAATGACTATACCTGTGGAATCGCTTGTTATCCTAAAGGTTAAATGAAAACACCACCTACGACACATGTGTGTTTTGAGTGGTTCAATAATATTATATCGCCGTTGTCAATATACCAGTTCTTTTTGAACGATGATGGTCTCGGGGAAATCGATGCCGTTGTAGCGTTCCATGGAATTGGAATAAGCGCCGGCGGTCAGCACATAGACACGATCGCCGAGGGTAATGCCCGCCGGCAGCATAGCCTGGTGTTTGATCACATCGGCGCTGTCACAGGTGGGGCCGCTGAGAACAAAGGGAGTCAGGGGCTCGCTGTTGCGTTCGCTGATGACTGGATTGTTGAAACCATAAAAATCCAGCATTTCGATCAATCCCTGGAAAGCGCCTACATCCAGATACAGCCACTCGCGTTCACCACGAGTTGCCCGGTTAATGACGGTCGCAGCCATAATTCCGGTGTTGCCGACCAATCCGCGGCCCGGTTCGACCAGCAATTTGGCTTTATTTCCAAACAGGCGCTGCATGGCAGGCAGTATCGCCGCGGCAATTTCTTCCACACCAGGCACCGGGTCGTTGAATTGGACCGGGAAACCGCCGCCTGTGTCGATCACCTGCAGCTGGATGCCCCTGGCTTCCAATTCGTTCCAGATGGGGCTGAGACGTTCGAGTGCGCGTACCCAGGCCTGAGGATCGGAGTTTTGCGACCCAACATGGAAGGTTAGGCCGTAGGGTTCCAGTCCCAGCGCGCGGGCGTAAAGGAAATGTTCCACTTCCTGGCCGGGCTCGATGCCAAATTTGCGTTCCAAGGGCCAATGGCTGCCATTGTTATCAACAGCCACCCGGCCGATCACCTGCGCGCCGGGCGCCAGATTGGCCAGTTTTTCCAACTCGATACGGGTGTCAAAGGCGAAACGGCGAACGCCGTATTCATGCGCTCGTTGAATGTCGCGGGGGACTTTGGTGGGGGCGCTAAAAACCATGTGCGAGGCAGGAATGCCCATGCCAGCCAGCTGGAAAATTTCACCCCACGAGGCGACGTCGAAGTGAAGGCCTTCTTCATGGAAGATTTTCAGAACGGTTGGGTCGTTATTGGCTTTGACCGCAAAACATACCTGCCCATTGGGGAAGGCCGCCCTAAACCGGCGGGCGTTTTCCAGCAGACGGTCGCCGTCAAGTATAAGAAAAGGTGTTTCCGGCTGCTGCGCAGCCTCAACCAACCGCCGAACATCTTCTATGGAATAAAGCGTCACTTCATAACCCTCGCTTAGAAATAATGGTCTCGGGTAAGGGAGGTTAACCCATCCCGTTTGTAGCTATTTAGCTGCTGGCAAATTAAAAGGACACGGCTGATGGTTTTCGATCCTTCGAGGCAAACCTGTAAGCCGTGCCCCAGTATGCAGACAAAATCCCGGCGACGCCGGTCGATTTTGAACTTCCCAGCAAGGGTTGTATTATACATTGCTGGTGAAATATGTAAAGTGCTGCAGAAACATTCGCAGGAAATTGAAAGGTTTTTGCCCCTACCGGGAGGACAGGGATTAATACGATCCGCAAATCACGCCTGAATTGGGGATATAATATAGCCGCACTTGATTAATCAATTAAGAATCATGGATTGAGGGAGTCTTTCAAATGATTGTCACGACCAAAAAATTATTCGAAGCGGCATACGGCAAATATGCTATTGGCGCATATAACATCAATAACCTCGAGCAGATCATGGGCCTATTCCGCGGTTGTGTGGATAGCAAAGCACCCTTCATCATCCAGATCAGCAAGGGCGCACGTTCTTACACCAATAAAATCATGCTGGAAGGCCTGATTCGCTCAGCTGACCAGGTTTTCCCGGATGCCATTTTTGCCGTACACCTTGATCACGGCGACGAAGAAGCCTGCATGGACTGTATTCAGAGCGGCTTTTATTCCTCCGTGATGATCGATGCCAGCGGCGAGGATTTTGAGAATAATATTGCCACAACGCGCCGGGTGGTGGATGCGGCGCATGCTCGGGGCATCGTGGTGGAAGCTGAACTGGGTCAACTGGGCGGCGTGGAGGAGCATGTGGCAGTGGAAGAAGCGAACGCCAAACTGACCGACCCTGAAACAGCCGAGGAATTTGTTGAACGCTCCGGCTGTGACTCATTGGCGGTGGCAATTGGTACCAGTCACGGCGCATATAAATTCAGCGGCACGCAAGGTCTGCGCCTGGATGTGCTGGAGCAAATCCAAAAACGTCTGCCAGGCTTCCCGCTGGTGATGCACGGCAGCAGCTCAGTGCCGCAGGACGAAGTGCAGCGCATCAACGCAGCCGGTGGGCAACTCAAAGGCGCGAAAGGCGTGGATGAAAATTCGTTCAAACGCGCCGCCGAGTTGGGTGTGACCAAGGTCAATATTGACACCGACGGTCGGCTGGTGTGGACGCGCGTTCACCGCGAGCATTTCCTGGAGCACCCGGATAATTTCGACTTGCGCCCGGTCGGCAAGATTTTCATGGCCGAGTATGCCAAATTTATTGCGCATAAGAATGAAAAATTAGGCAGCGCTGGCCAAATCGACGAAGTACGCAAGGTATTGGCCGGATAATTTATTCTAGAAATAAATAGATGGGAGAGGTGCAGCTTTGGCTGCATCTCTTTTTTTGTCTCTCCGGCCGAAATGACCAGAAACCGGGTTTATCTTCTATAATAAGGTTCTATGACAGAACAAACGACCGCATCGACATTTGAAACAAACCTGCCGCTGATCGTCTATGTGCGCCCGATGGGCGATAAAACCCATGAGTGGACGGAATTTGACCAGGGTCCCGGAGAATTTAGCATTCCCATGGCCTTTGATGTGTACCTGCGGGTCAAAAACATCCGTGACGATGAGTTATACAGCCTGGTTAAGGCGGTAGCCAATTTACCCGGCTTGACCTACTTAAATTTGTCTGAAAATCGAAACATCACCGATTTAGGACTTTCGCGGCTGACGGCGCTGCCCAAACTCACGCGGCTTAATTTGTCCTCGTGCAATATCACCAATGGGGGATTGCCGCACCTGGCGGAACTCAAAAAACTTGAATACCTCGACCTGAGCTACTGCAATCGTATCAGCGATGAAGGGTTGCGCACCTTGAAATCCATGACTCGGTTGGTATTCCTGGATTTACAGGGATGTGTCAAGACCTCCCTGGCGGGCATCCGAAAAATTGAGCGGCGCGGGCTGACCATTCACCGCTGAGTCTGGCGATTGGCATAGTTTAACAAGATGAATGCCCAAGTAGTACCTTACATGCTGCTGCTGCTGTTTGCCACAGTGATTTCGTTCATTCTGGCAGCCTATTCATTCCTTAAACGCACCATCCCGGCAGCACGGTTTTTTATGTCGCTGGCGGCAGGCATCGGCATCTGGTCGCTGTTTTACCTGTTCGAGGTGGTCAACCTGCTGCTGCGGTTAAAAGAACTGTACTTTGGGTTGAAGTATCTGGGGGTCGTGCTGGTGCCCATCAGCCTGATCGCCTTTGTGATGGAATATACGGGCGTGCCGCTGCGGCGGGTGATTAAAATGCTGCCCTTTCTGGTCATCGAGCCAGTGATCACGCTGGGGCTGCTGGCGACGAATTCACTGCACGGCTGGATTTACACCAATCCGCGGCTGGAGATTGCCCAGGCGTTTATTGTATTGGCTTTCACGCCTCAGGTCTGGTATTACGTCAATATTGGTTATTCGCTGCTGGTTGGCGTGATCTCGATGATTCTGATCATCCGTTATTACCGGATTTCGGCCGGATTCAGGCGTCGCCAGATCATGTTCTTTATGCTGGGCGGGATCATTCCGCTGGGGGCATTATCTTTAACGCTCTCTGGAGTGACCGCGCTGCCGGCGCTGGATTTCACCTCGCTGGCGATGGTCAGCAGTCTGCCATTTTTGGCGGTCAGCGTTTTCCAATACCGTTTGCTGGATGTGGTACCGGAAGCACGCGATCTGGCCATTGAGTTCATGGATGACAGCGTCATCGTCATCAACCGGCGTTTTCGGGTGCTGGATGTCAACCCAGCAGCCCAGGCGCTGTTTGGTGTCAAGGCGGTGGAGGTGATCGGGCGACCGTTGGGGGATTATCTTCCGCTCACCGAGGAGCTGCGCGCCGGTATTTCTCAACCGGAGCGGTTTCAACAAGATATCATGCTGTCGCGAGATGGGCAGGAGGTACAGTTTGAGCTGCGCTCCTTCCGGCTTTCATCCTGGTATGGGCGGCCTGCCGGGCGATTGGTGCTGCTGCATGACGTCACCGAGACCAAATTGCTTGAACAAAACCTGCGCCAGGCAAAGGACGCCGCTGAGGAGGCCACCCGCGCGAAATCTCTGTTCCTGGCTTCCATGTCGCATGAGATCCGTACCCCGTTGAACGCGGTCATCGGCATGACCACTTTGCTGCAAGATACTACATTAGACGCAGACCAGCAGGAATATGTCAACACCATTCGGGCTGGCAGCGACACCCTGTTGACCTCGATTAACGACATCCTGGATTTTTCCAAGATAGAAGCCGGTCGTATGGAGCTCGAGACGCAGGTTTTCCACCTGGAAAGCTGCGTTGAAGATGCCATTGAGATTTTGGTACCACTGGCTGCCGCCAAAAACCTGGCGTTATATTATTTGCCGGCGGGAAACCTTCCAGCCTGGATAAACGCAGACCCGACCCGGCTGCGCCAGGTGTTGGTCAATTTGTTATCCAACGCGGTCAAGTTCACCGAAAAGGGCGAGGTGGTAGTGAGGGCAGCCGCTGAATCGCAGCTGGAAGACCAGATGGAGCTGCATTTTTCTGTCAGCGACACGGGGATTGGCATCCCGCCGCGACAGCTCGACCGGGTGTTCGAGACTTTCACGCAGGCTGATGCATCGATCGCACGGCGTTACGGCGGCACCGGGTTGGGATTAACCATCAGCAGCCGGCTCGTGAGCATCATGGGCGGACACATCTGGGTGGAGAGCCAGGAGGGGCAGGGGTCGACCTTCCATTTCACATTGCCCGTTGAGCCGGCTGAACCGCAGGCTGGGTCACCGCAAACACCAGAATTTGATGACACTTTCGCTGGCAAGCACCCCCAGCATATTCTGCTGGCGGAGGATAACCCGGTCAACCAGCGCGTAGCGGTATTGTTCCTGGAACGGCTCGGCTACCAGGTCGACACAGTAGCCAACGGGCTGGAAGCCGTGGCGGCGGTACAACGCCAGCCCTACGACCTGGTACTGATGGATGTGCGAATGCCCGAACTGGACGGGCTGGAAGCTACCCGCCGGATTCGGGCTGAATTGCCGGCGGAACGGCAACCGCGCATCGTTGCCCTGACGGCATACGCATACCAGGAAGATTTGAGCGAATGCCTGGATGCCGGCATGGATGATTATTTGACCAAACCCATCCTGCATGAACGACTGGCAGCGATATTGCGCAAGCATGCCCCGGCAGCATCAACAGACGATGATGCAGCAGTTGCCGCCGCGGTACAGCCAGCGAAAATTTTGGATGAACTTGGCGAAGACCGGGCTGAAATCGTTGGCTTACTGCTGAAAAACGTGGCAGAAAAATTTTCAGATCTGCAGGCAGCCTGGCAGGCAGGAGATTTGCAGCAGGTGCGCGAGAGCGCGCACCAACTCAAAACGGACGCCAGCTATTTAGGAGCCGGTCAACTGGCACAGCGGATGCTGGATATGGAGCGGCAGGCAATTAATGGCGTGATGCCGGATCGGGAAGCATTCGATCAAGCCGAAAGCCTGCTGCAACAGGTGCGAACGACATACAACCCCTGACAGTTCGTCAGGAGATGTTGATGGTAGTGAGGTCAAAAATTAAGCGGGATGGTAGATCAACCCAACGACGCCGGAGGGATACGTTTTCGATTCCACCAGTGTAAGGTTGGTTTTGACGCCATCTTCGAAGAGTTTTAGACCCTTGCCAAGCACGATGGGGTAAACCAGCAGGCGGTACTCGTCAATGATGTTGGCGGGCACCAGTGAGTTAACCAATTTGGCGCTGCCGTGGATAACCAGGTCTCCGCCAGTCCCCTGTTTGAGTTTTTCAATTTCGGCAGCCGCATTACCGCGTATGATGTGTGAATTGTTCCAACTGCTGTTGGCCAGCGTGGTGGAGACGACATACTTGGGGAGGGAATTGAAACGGTCAGCAAAGCCTGTTTCATCGGTGCGTTCGGGCCAGGACTCGGCAAAAGCCTGGTAGGTGACCCGACCAAGCAGCAATGCGTCGCTGGCGAAAGTTTCGTCATGTTTGAATTTGGAAATTTCGTCGCCCCAATAGGGGAAGGACCACTCATGCGGCGCTTCGATGACGCCATCTAGGGTGATAAATTCGGTAACCACAACTTTTCTCATGGCTGCTCCTTAATATGAAAGCGTTCTACTGCCCGGGCGCGGGCTCTGGCAATTTCCAAAGCGCGGTCGCGCGGCAGCGCCTGGGTTTCCAGCGAATTCAGCAGGGTCGAGGAGGCTGCCGCGACGGCATCGATCGCAGCTTGATAGGCTGCTTCATTGGCTTTGGAGGGCTTGGCGAAACCGCTAATTTTACGTACAAACTGAAGGGCGGCAGCCCTTACCTCTGCTTCGGTTGCAGGCGGATCGAAGTTATACAGGGTTTTAATATTGCGACACATGCAGCCTCCAGAGGTTCAACGAACAAATCGATCGTGCTATGAGTATTTCACAAGCATTCGCGGAGTGTATTGAAATTTCCAAAACACTCCGCGAGAAAGTCATTTGGGTAAAAGCTTTAGACCCGCACCTTTTCAAGAAGCACTTCCAGACGGTCCATCATTTCAATCATGCCGCTTTCGGCGCCGGCTTCAGCCATACCCTGCAAATCGGCGACAGATTGGAAGACCGATTGTCCGTAAAGCGTGGTCTTGCCATTTTCTTCCTTGAAATCAACGGTATCGAGCGTAACATGCCCGGGTGTCCCTTCAAATTCGAAGGTCGTGATGATGCGTTCATTGGGGGTTATTGAATGGTACACACCGAAAAATGCATACTCGTTGCCTTCCGGGTCGTGTTGGATGTAGCGCCAAATGCCGCCTGGGCGCACTTCCATCTTATCGACGACGGTAGTCAGGTAACCCGGCCCCCACCATTGGGGGATCAGGTTCGGATCCAGGTAAATTTTGAACACCAGTTCGCGCGGGGCATCAAAAGTTCGCGTGTAGGACATCTCCTGTTTGCCAGGCTCAACAATCACATTTAGCTTTCCCATTTCGTGCTCCTTATACCAATAAGCTGTTGGACAATTTGTCAAAGGACTCATTCCAACCCTGTCCGGCCATTTCTTTTGATTCGCTCGGAGGCATGCCGGAATGCTTGAGGGTCATCTTGGTCTTCCCCGGTAATTCCTCAAGCTCGACTGTCACCTTAAGGATCAGAGGGAATTCCTCTGGCATGCCGTAGTAGGCTGCCGAGACAATATTGCCATCCTCATCCGCGAAGCTGTCGGTGAAGACCAGACGCTCCATTGGAACGATTTCCTCAAAGGTCCCGGTGGACCAGTAATTTTTGCCATCCGGTCCGCGCATGCAGTACAGGTATTTACCGCCTTCACGCAGGTCAACCTGAATGGTAGGTGCTGTAAAATCTTTCGGACCCCACCAGAGCATTATGTGCTTTGGGTCCGTCCAGGCTTGCCAGACACGTTCGATGGGGGCGTCAAAGACGCGGGTGATGACTAAATCCGATACTTTTTGGGAATCCATAAAAAATCTCCTTTCGCTACCACTAAACCGAACCGTCCTTTTCTGCCGCGATAAGCTTGTCCAGTGCTTCGAACCGCATCGCCCAAAGCGATGCCAGCCGATTTGCCCAATTTTCCATCTCGCGCATTTCTTGTGGATTGATTTCGTAGATGCGCTGCTGCGCCTTTTTGTTCATCAGGATCAGGTTGGCTTCACGAAGAATTTTAAGGTGCTGGGAGATGGCGGAGGGGCTGACCGAGAACTGTTCGCAGATCTCGGTGGCGGTCATCGGACCGTGGTTGGCAAGCAACTCGACAATGCGGCGCCGGTTAGGGTCACCGAGGGCAGAAAATTTATCCATGCAGTTATAATACAGCGTTCACTTAATTAAGTCAATACTTAAATAAGGAAACTGTACAAATGTTAAGGTACTTCCTGACGGGATTTGGTTTTCCACAATGAGGCATATTTTTGGCGGTACATTGGATCCGTCTCGGAATCAATCAATTGCAGAGCGGCCTCGCGGATTTTTTCCGATTTGACAGCATCATAAGTTTTACGCAGGCTTTGACTGATATCGTAGCGGATTAAGGTGCAATTCTTTTCATTAATGCATTCATTGAAGCGGGTGGTCAGCCCATTCAAATACCAGGCAAGTTGTTCATCGCCGGCAGCGCCAACCTTCCACAGCGACTGCATGGTGTGACGCGCGGTGACGAATCGTTCGTCACGGGTAACGTTGAGCAGCGCCGGGAAATCCTTTGCCAGACGTTTTTGCGGGTCGCTCTTGGCAAGGTTGCACAAAACCTGGGCTGCAATGGTGCGCACATGATTGTCGGGATGGGTCAGCGCTTTAACCAGTTCGTCCCAGGCTTCGTACGCCCAGGTGACCGGGCGATCGGTTTCGGCGATCAATCCCAGAAAAGCTGAATTTTGCAACTGGCGATCGGTGGAATACAAGTTGGTCAGGTTGGTTCGAGTGGCTTTATCCATGACTGGCTCCGTTAAATCGGATTTTCAACCGGCTACATCGCGCGCGAGACAGGCTGATATGTCAATAATACATTTCCGTTGGTAAACGTACGGGTGTGAATATGCTGCAGGCTAACCGGATCTTTCAACCCGTGGAACAGCGGGGTTCCCTGACCCAGTAGAATCGGGTTGACTAACACGCGGTATTCGTCGATCAAGTTATTCTGAATCAAGGAGGTGGAAAGATCGGCACTACCAAATACGAACAGGTCCCGGCCAGACTCCCCTTTAATTTTTCGCAGCTCGACAGCTGCATCACCGTTAACCAGGGTCGTATTGTGCCAATCCGCCCGGTTCAGCGTGTGCGAGAATACGTATTTGGGTAGTTTATTCATCCAGTCCGCGATAATCGGGTCGCTGCGGATTGCATCTTCTGACGGCCAATATTCCGCCATCATTTCATAGGTAACCCGGCCAAAGATCAGACCGTCCGTGGAGGAGACTTGCTCAACCGCAAAGTCATTGAACTCATCATCCACGTTATGCCATTCAATGCTGCGATTAGGCCCTTCGAAAAATCCATCCAGCGACATCAGATTGAACAGAATCACTTTTCTCATGCCATTTCTCCGTTAAATTTAGTAACCACTACTCACGCGGCATCTGATGTGGTTGTGCGGTCGGGTTGGTAGATCATCAACACATTTCCATTGCCAAAGGTGCGAACATTGAGGAGTTTTAGCCTGACAGAGTTATTCAGATCTTGAAATAATGGCGTTCCGCTGGCGAGTAAGATGGGGTTGACGATCAGTTGGAATTCGTCAATCAGGTCATTGTTGATGAAGGTCTTCGACAAATTGCCGCTGCCAAAAATCACCAGGTCTTTACCGGGCAAATGTTTGATGCGTTTGAGTTCCTGAACAGCATCTCCCTTCACCAGTTCGCTGTTGCTCCAATCGACAGATTTCAAAGTGCGTGAGAAGACATATTTTGGCAATTCGTTCATGCGCCGCGCCACAACTGGATTACTCTGCAGTGCGAACTCGGTTGGCCAAAAGCTGGACATCATGTCGTAGGTTTTGCGTCCAAGGATAAAACCGTCAACATCATCCGATTGGGCATTTTCAGTCGTAAATTTGTTGAATTCAGCATCGGTATTGACCCAATCGATGCGGTGATCGAGGGTTTCGAAGAACCCTTCGAGTGAAATGCTATTGAACATGACCACTTTTCTCATGTCTTGCCTCCAGGCAGCAGATTGTCTCCAATAAATTTTGGTGTGTACATGGTCAAATACCCAACAAACACGTTCATCCATTGTAAAATATATACTTTTTTTGTCAAGAATTTTTATTAGTAACTGGTTTTCTACCCTTTGGATTGACACTGACCTCGGAAGTCTGTATAATCGAGGCAATCAAAATACTTGATATGCCAAGAGTAGTAGGCCGTTCAGTACCCTGCCAGAGAAGGAGCGCCGCTGGCTGAAAGCCTCCACAGTGCACTCCGGCCGAAGTCGTTTGGCGAATTTGCCGAAGAAATCCCTACCAGGAGAGTAGACCGGCACGGGTAAGCCCGTTAGCGCGCAACCCGAATGGTGGTTCGGGGAGAGTGCGTCAGCCGTAATGACTGACGAACCGAGGTGGTACCGCGGAAGCAACCCTTTCGTCCTCATGTGACGATTGGGTTTTTTGTTTGTTAAGGCCCAGCAGATTGGTAGAAATACCGGAACGACATAACCCGTACGAGAGGTGCAGCCATGAGCGAGAACTTATTACCCAAGACCTATGATTTTTCAACGGTGGAGGAGCGGATTTACCAGGAATGGGAAAAGCGAGGCTTTTTCAAACCGACCAACGATCCCCATCAACCTGGCTTTGATCCGGACCGCAGACCGTTTGTCATCTCCATCCCGCCGCCTAATGTGACTGGTGAACTGCATCTCGGGCATGCCATGTTTGTCGCCATGGAAGACCTGATGATCCGCTACCACCGAATGAAAGGCATCCCGGCGCTGTGGGTGCCCGGTTCGGATCATGCTGGGATTGCCACTCAACTGCAGGTGGAGAAAATGCTGGCTGGCGAGGGTTTGAAACGCGAGGAATTGGGCCGCGAGGAATTTGTGCGGCGCACCTGGGACTGGAAACACAAATACGGCGGCATGATCACCCGGCAAATCCGCCGGTTGGGCGCATCCTGCGATTGGGACCGTGAACGCTTCACGCTGGATGACGGCTTGTCGAAATCGGTGCGCGAAGCTTTCGTGCGCCTGTACGAGAAGGAGCTGATCTACCGCGGCCCGCGCATGATCAACTGGTCGCCGGGCTTGAAAACGGCTGTTTCCGACCTGGAAGTGGAATACAGCGAGGAGCCCGGTTTCCTGTATTACTTCAAATACGTGCTGGCGGATGACCCCGAGACCTTCATCCCGGTGGCAACTACCCGGCCGGAAACGATCCTAGGCGATACGGCGGTGGCAGTGCATCCGGAAGACGAGCGTTACGCTCATCTGGTGGGGCGCAAGGTGCTGGTGCCCATTCTCAATCGCGCTATCCCGGTGATCGCTGATGACTACGTGGATAAAGCCTTTGGTACCGGAGCGCTCAAGATTACGCCGGCACATGACCCGAATGACTATGCCATTGGTCAGCGGCATGGGCTGGAGGTGATCAATATCCTGACACCCGACGCCGCTATCAATGAACACGGCGGACCGTATGCCGGGCTGGACCGCTTCGCCTGCCGCAAGAAGATCTGGGCGGATATGCAGGAAGCCGGTCTGGTGATCAAAGAGCAGCCGTACACCCTCAATGTGCCGCGCAGTCAACGCGGCGGCGAAATTGTCGAGCCTATGATCTCCACCCAGTGGTTTGTGGAAATCAAGCCGCTGGCAGAGAAAGCCCTGGCGGCGGTGCGCGATGGGCAAATCCGAATTGTGCCGGAGCGCTTCACCAAGGTGTATTACAACTGGCTGGAAAATATCCAGGACTGGTGCATAAGCCGTCAGTTATGGTGGGGGCACCGCATCCCGGTTTGGTACTGTGACGATTGCGGCGCTACCCTGGTGGCACGCCAGGACCCAACCTCCTGTGCCAACTGCGGCAGTGCGAAAATTCGGCAGGATGAGGACGTGCTGGATACCTGGTTCTCGTCCGGCTTATGGCCGTTTTCGACGCTGGGCTGGCCAGAAAAAACAGCTGACCTGGATTACTTCTACCCGACCAGTTACATGGAAACCGGTTACGACATCCTGTTCTTCTGGGTGGCGCGAATGATCATGTTCGGGTTGGAATTCACCGGACAGGTGCCGTTCCATACAGTGTACCTGCATGGACTGATCCGCGACGGCAACGGTCATAAAATGAGCAAATCAAAGGGCAACGTGATCGACCCGCTCGGCCTGATGGACGAATTGGGCACGGATGCGCTGCGCTTCACGCTGTTGGTTGGCTCGACGCCAGGCAACGACATGAATTTGAGCCCCAAAAAGGTCGAGGCTAACCGCAACTTTGCCAACAAAATCTGGAATGCCGGACGCTTCGTGCTGGGCACGCTGGATGCGGCACCAGAACAGGCCGCGGCAGAGCCGCAGTGGACCCTGGCGGATTCCTGGATCTGGGCGCGGCTGCAGAATCTGGAGCGCGAGGCAGACCGGCTGTTCAGCGGCTTCCAATATGGTGAGGCAGGCCGACAGATTTATGATTTCTTCTGGTCGGAATTTGCCGACTGGTATCTGGAAATTGCCAAGCTGCAGATGGCAGATGGCGGCGACCGCGCCTACTACACGGCGCAAACGCTGGCGCGGGTGCTGGATTCCTGTCTGCGGCTGCTGCATCCCTTCACCCCGTTTGTGACCGAAGAGTTATGGGGCCATCTGAAAAGCACCTGCCAGCAGAAACCTGGTGCCTACCAACCTAAAGAAGGTTGGGCAGAGATGTTGATTGTGGCCAAATGGCCGGAACCTCAAGCTGCAGGAGCCTGGGAGGAAGAAAAAGTAAACGATTTCAGCCTGTTACAAGAGATCATTCGCGCGGTGCGCAACCTGCGCACCGAAAAGAAGATGACGCCCGGCAAACGCATCGCCGCGACCTTTGCAGCCGGCGAGCGGCTGCCGCTTCTGCAAGCGCAATCCAAGACACTGGCAGCGCTGGCATATATCGACCCGCAGCAACTGACAATCGTGGAAAATCTGGCAGAAAAGCCGCAGGATCAAGCCTCGCTGGTGGTGGCAGGGGTCGAAGTTTACCTGCCGCTGACCGGAATGGTGGACATGGCAAGTGAACAAGCCCGGTTGCAGAAGGAACTGGATGAAACACAATCGCAAATCGAGCGCCTGGAAGGACTGCTCTCCAGCCCTTTCGGGCAAAAGGCACCCGCCGCGGTGGTCGATAAAGAGCGCCAGAAACTGGCCAACTTTAAAGAAACCGCTGCCAGCCTGCGCGAGCAGCTGCAAGGTTTGAAATAGCCATGCAGACCATTCGCATTGCACGTTTGCGACCGGAGGCAGTGTTGCCCACGCGAAAACACGCGGCGGATGCCGGTTTGGATTTCTATGCTGTTGCGGCGGTGGAAATACCGCCGCACAGCTTTGTCATTGTGCCGACTGGAGTGACGGTCGAAATTCCGGACGGGTTTGTCGGTTTGCTCAAGCCCAAAGGGCGGGCGAATCATCTGCTTGGGGCAGGCGTGGTAGATGCCGGCTATCAGGGCGAAATTTTGATCAAGGTAGCGAATGTAACCGATTCACCGCTGCGATTTGCAGCCGGGGAGGCAGTGGGGCAGCTGGTGATCGTGCCGGTGTTGACCCCAGCGGTGGAGGAAGTGAGCCCCGAGGAAATTCACACGCAAAAATCCACCCGCGGGGGAGCGGGTGGGATCGTGGAACAACACGTAGGATAGGTGAAGTACATGCGGGACGGGATGCCCCACAGGGGGGCGCAAATTTCGCGGAACCCGTCCCCTACCTCGGAACATGCGGAATAGGCACCCCTTCCGCTACGCAACGATCACAGATCGCCCTGTGGGCGGGGCACAAAAACCGTGAGCCCGACCTGTACGGCGGTACACGCGGGATGGGATGCCCCACAGGGGGGCGCAAATTTCGCGGAACCCGTCCCCTACGGGGCTAAATTGAAATCGGAGAGGGCCTGATAGAAGGCGTCCAGATTGGCGAGGGGCATGTTGGGCGGCAGGTCGCAGCCAGAGGAGAGCACGAAGTTGCGGTGCCCGGCGGTGGCAGCCAATAAATTCTTCGATTGCTGATAGACCTCATCGGCAGTGGAGCCTACGAACACTTCAGCCGGATCCAGATTGCCAGCCAAAATCGTCTGACCGTCAACCCGCTCCAGGGCGGCGGCAAGGTCCATTGGCTTGCCGAAGTGGTGGACAGCTGCCCCATCCTTTAGAATTTCGTTTAGATGCGCCAGTTTGGCGCCGCAATTATGATAAACGAAGGAAAAATCAGGAGTCTGAAGCGCTTCGACCATCTGGCGAACGTAGGGCATTGAAAAACGGCCAAGCGAGCCAGGCGACATCAGCCCGGCGGCGGGTTCCGCCACGATAATGCCTTCCGCGCCCATGCCGCGAAACGCCTCAGCGTAGCGCTGCAGGAAATTGGTTGCCATTTTAAGTAGATCCAATAGCAGTTCCGGATCTTCATAGGTCAAAACCAGAGTCTCGCTGACCCCATAAATGCGCCCTACCAGCGAAAATGGGCCGATTATACCGCCCAACACAAACACTTCTTTTCCTTCGGTATGTTCCTTCAGGTAAGGCACGACCGAGAGCGGGACGTTGGTGCGCTTATGCCCGACTTTTGGCGCAAATAATTTGGTCATGTCCTCCCGGCTGGTCACCAACCGGCCGAGCACGGTGGGAATCTCGCCCTCTTCAAACCTCACCTGCGCACCAAATGTTTCAGCCTCGATGCTGAGGTCCATGGCAGTCTGGAGAAATGGGGTGTGGTAGCGTTCGTACAAGGCCAGGATGGCGTTGGCCTGAACTAAAAAGTCATTGGTAGCCGCGGCAATCGATTTTCCCGTGATTTGCAGCCCGGAATAAGCGCCAACAGGCATAGCCAGGCGTGTTTGACTGCCGAGAATGTATTCCGTCAGGTTGGTTTGCATGCTGTGAGGTCTCGCTTCTATTAAATTAGTCGGAATGGTGCCGGTATTCCGGGTCAATCCCGTTCTTTATCGCGGTACAACTCGGCATCAGCGGCTTCCATCAAAGATTCGACCGTTTGTCCTGCGGTCGGAAAAATTGCCAATCCGAAGGATACTGCCATGCAGCCGAGCTTGCCATCGGGTAATTGTAAATCACAAACCGAGACATATTCCTGCAATTTTAACCCAATGGTGTAGGCTTCATCTTTGTTGGTGCCAGGAAAGAGAATGGCAAACTCATCACCGCCCAGCCGGGCCAGGAAATCGGTTTTTCGCACGCCTTCCTTCAAGCGGGTGGCGATACGCCGTAAGGCGGCATCTCCGATCCGGTGACCGTAGGTGTCATTGATACTCTTGAAATGATCCAGGTCGAGCAGCATTACGGTGAAGGTGTTGCCCACTTTTTGCGCATGGTCGATCAACTGATCAATGGCAAGTTCAAACGAACGGCGGTTCGGCAAGCCGGTCAACCAATCGGTTTGGGCTTCCTCGCGGATCAGGTTGTGCAGGCGGGCATTTTGTATGGCGATTCCAGCCTGGTCTGCCAGCAGCCGTAACTGGCGCAGTTTCGATTCCTGAAAAATATAGGGCTCCAGCATGGCAAGGGTCATAACCCCAATCACCATGCCTTTCATCTTGAGAGGCATGCCCACAATGGCGCCTGTCCACGAGGGCGGGGCTGAACGATAGAGCGGGTGGGTGCGCATGTTTTCTACAACAATCACTTCGCCCGTGTGAGCCACAGTGTAGGTTAAACCATCTGCGCGCGGTTCTGCCCATTCCCTTCCAGTTGAGCCATCGCGGAACATGGCAGCGCCAAAAATCAACTGCTCCCCGTCATAATGGAAAATATGGGCGTCGTTGGCGGCCGGAATTAATGCCAGGGCGTTGTTTAAGATGCTATTCAGTACATCTTCCAAATTAAGGTGGGCGGTTAAATCCAAGCTGGCAAGAAATACACGTTCCAGCTCCTTAACGCGCTGATCGGTCTGCGCCAATTCAATGCGCATCGCGTAAACCGATACCGCTAATTGAACCACTTCGCTGCCGGCATCCGCTTCCAGTTGACCCCAGGTTGGTGAACCTTTCGACCGGCCCAGCACCAGTACACCCCGAACAGCCTCTTCTAGATAAATCGGTAGGAACAGGAGGCTGACCATCTCTGCCCGCTTCATAAAGGCTGTGAGCCCGGCAGGAAGGAGCGTGATTTCTGGACTTAAAATTTGATGCTCACCCGATTTAAGGAAATCGTCAGTGGCACGATCAACGATAAAGGGGGTTTGTTCCAACTGGCGCCCATTATCACCGGTGATGTATTCCCAATGAACGCCAGCCCGCGGCGATTGCATCCAGGTGAGATAGCCGCAG
>DATBWK010000259.1:0-6831 GCA_036514835.1 Bellilinea sp. | reverse complement strand
TGTCCTCAATCTTGCGGTTTTTGGCGGGCTGATTCTGGCTGCCTCGGCGTGGCTTGGGTCGCTGGCGATGCCGGAAGTGGAGCCAGGGCTGTTGCGCGGGTTGATCCTGTTTGGGTTGACCGCCGCGGTCAGCGCATTTATTGCCCGACGCTTGCCGACAGAAGGGCAAATGGGCAGGTGGGGGTATGCCGCGGGCATGTGGATCATGATCGATTTGCTGGTCGCTCAGGCGTTTCTCAACCCAACTATTCCGGCAGCGAACTTCAATACTGCGCATAGCCAATTAGAACAAATTAATAAGACGCGGTTTGACGGCCGTATTTGGATTGATCCACAGGTCGAATATGAGATTAAATTCAACCGACTATTCGATTTTAAGGATTTTCACCAGCCAGCGGATGGGGCAGCCGTTCGAGAAAGCCTGATGCCCAATCTGAACCTTCTGGATGGCATCTCGCTTGTCAATAATTTTGACCCGCTGCTGCCGGAACGCTACGCAGCCTGGCAGGATTGGATGGAGACTGCCGATCCATCTGTGGCAAAAAAATGGTTAACCTTAGCCAATACAGGCGCGGAGCTCTCTATAAATCCCCAGAGCGGTCAGCAGCCTTTTCTGACGCCATTGACACCTGGTCCGCGGGCTGCCTGGACCAATTGTGCTGAATCAGCAACATCACCCGAAGCAGCTTTTAATGCAGTCAATGAGCAGCTTGAGCAAGACAACCAGGTTGACTGCGTCGTGCTGGAAAAGGAAATCGAGCTTAACCTTTCAAGCTATCTGGAAGGAAGCGGGTCGGTCACAATTGTGGAAGAAACTGCAAAACGGCTGCTGCTGTCGGTTAACAGCGATTCCGCCGGCTGGCTGGTAGTTCGCGACAGCTGGTATCCGGGTTGGCAGTCCCGGGTTGACGGCCAAATAGTGCCGCTCTACCATGCGGACTACCTGTTCAAAGCCGTGCCTTTGCCTGACGGAAACCATCAGATTGCATTAGAATATAAACCGAAAAGTTTTACGATCGGATTATGGGTCAGTCTTGTTGCCTGGGTTGTAATGGGGTTGGCGTGGTACCTTTTGCGCCGAAAAGGAAATTTGGTTCCAGACTAACAAGGGCTACGCACACTGAAGGAGTTTTGCATGGAAAATCCAGCACCGAAGATCCAAGACTTCGCAAAACGGATTGTCACCAATCTTGAAACCGTGATTGTCGGGAAAAATCAGACCCTGGAATTGGTCGTTATCGGTTTACTGTGCCAGGGACATTTGCTGATCGATGATGTTCCGGGGGTTGGCAAGACCGTTCTGGCGCGCAGCCTGGCAAAATCCCTCGGGTGCGAATTCAGCCGCATCCAGTTCACGCCGGATATGCTGCCCAGTGATGTGACCGGCGTGTCCATTTTCAATCAGGGTACCCGCGAATTTGAATACCGCCCGGGACCGATTATGGCGCAGATTATCCTGGCGGATGAAATCAATCGGGCCACTCCCAAGACCCAAAGTGCCATGTTGGAAGCCATGGAAGAGCGTCAGGTGACCGTGGACGGAACTACCTATCCCCTGCCACGGCCATTTATGGTAATGGGCACCCAGAATCCAATCGAATACGAAGGCACTTTTCCCCTGCCGGAAGCTCAATTGGACCGCTTTTTCATGCGTGTGCGCATTGGCTATCCGGGTTTGCAGGATGAAATTCGCATTTTGGAATTGCAGCAGCTGCGGCACCCCATCCTCGATTTAAAATCAGTGGCGGAAGTGGATGAACTTTTGGCTATCCAGGAATTGGTAAAAACCATTTACGTTTCTGAGCCGGTAAAGCGCTATATCGTGGAAATTGTGCGTGCTACGCGCGAAAACTCGGAAGTGTATCTCGGGTCCAGTCCGCGCGGTTCGCTGGGGTTATTCCGTGCCGGGCAGGCCATGGCAGCCATGCAGGGCCGCGATTACGTACTGCCTGATGACATCAAATTCCTATCGGAATATGTGTTGTCGCACCGTATGGTGATCCAACCGGCGGCCCGCCTGCGCAATTTGTCGGCTGACCAAGTCGTGCATGAAGTGGTCTCGAACTTGCCAGTTCCCGGGGGAGACCTGAGCACAAAAACTGTAGCGGGATGATTTTAAGACGCACTTTTTTTGCATATTTGCTCCTGCTGGTGGGAGTATTTGGGGCTGCCTTCCTTTCGGAGCCGCAAAACACCTACGTCTATTACCGGGTCGGATATCTGCTGATTTTTGTCGGGTTGGTTTCACTGGTATGGACAGGGGGATCATTGCGCGGGCTGGAGATCAAGCGCACTGCCCGTGTTCACCGGCATCAGGTTGGGCAAATATTTGAGGAACGCTTTGAGGTAATTAATCAGTCCGGTATGGGGCGGTTGTGGCTCGAGATCCGCGACCTGACAGATATGCCGGGGAAACGCGGCTCGAAAGTGGTCGCCAATATAGGCCGGCATCAGTACCGTTCTTATTATTCCCGCACCCTGTTGACCGAACGCGGTTCGTTCCTGCTCGGTCCTACGCTCATCCAATCCGGTGACCCGTTTGGTTTGTTTGCGCGCGAGCGGATGATCGAAACCGATCAAAAACTGGTTGTGTTACCCTACATGGTCGAGCTGGAGCGTTTCCCTGGACCGACTGGCAGGCTGCCTGGCGGGCGGGCGCTCCGGCGCAAGAGCCTGGAAGTGACGCCTTACGCTGCTGGAGTAAGGGAATATGCCCCAGGCGACCCGTTAAGCCGCATCCATTGGCGGACGACAGCCCGCAAGGACCGCTTGATGGTCAAAGAGTTTGAGCAGGACCCGCAAGCTGACGTCTGGATTTTGCTGGACGCTTTAAAAGGCGTCCACCTGGCGCTGCCATATGAACCGCTTGATCAAAAAGCAAGGGAACAATTCTGGGTATTACCCCATAAGATCGAAGTGCCTCTCCCTCCCGATACCTTCGAGTACGCGGTGTCGGCTGCGGCTTCGATCGCGAATTACTATATCGTGGAAGGACGCTCAGTCGGTTTCGCCAGCGATGGGAGGCATCTGAGCATCACAGCGGCTGAACGCGGCGAGCGTCAATTGGGAAAAATACTCGAAGTTTGCGCGTTTCTGCGGCCTGAAGGAACCTTGCCGCTGTTGGGATTGATCGAGGGTCAGGCTAACCAAATTGTTCGCGGCAGCACAGTGGTAATTATCACCGCCTCCAACACGGAGAATTTGTTGATCGCGGTGGATATTTTACTGCGGCGCGACCTCCAGCCGGTGGTCGTGTTAATAGACCCCAAAGGGTTTGGCGCTGCCTCCAGCTCGGACGAAATTGCCGAGAGAATCCGTCAGTATAACGTACCGGTGAGTCTGATCCACAAAGATGATCCGCTGCAGTTCGCGTTGGAAATGCGCAATCAGAACAACGCCTCGGTACCTAACCCAAGCTGGAATGGCAGTTGAATTTACCCAGGGACTTTGGCGTGACCTTGTTCAGCAGCTGGGTCATCACTCAAAAGTTCGACAGCGTGGGGTAGCACCTGTAGTAAATATTCCAGAATCTCGCGGGCAGCTTTAGGGCTGCCCGGTAAATTAATGATCAGCGTGCGTCCACGGATCCCGGCGGTATTACGTGCCAGCATGGCATGCGGAGTAATCTTGAGGCTGAAAGCCCGGGCTGCTTCCGCGATCCCGGGTGCCGGGCGTTGCATCACGGCGGTGGTTGCTTCGGGGGTCACATCTCGCGGGGCAAAACCGGTGCCGCCGGTCGTGAGGATTACATCGACCTTACCGCTGTCACACCAGGCGGTTAATTGCGCTGTAATTTCGGAAAATTCATCCGCCACGACCGCCGTGTGCACTATGCTGTGTCCAGCAGAAGCGACCTGTGCTCTCAATGCCGGACCGGCTATATCCTCCCGCTCGCCGCGGGATGAGCGGTCGGACACCGTCAGGATCGCAAAGTGCACGGTCATCAGCTTTCGTCCTCCCCGCCGGTTAACAGCTTCCAACCGCCGTGGATCCCGTCGGGAGTAACCCCAAAGTAAAAGCGGTAGCCAAAAGGCGTGCGTTCAATCAGGTCGTAGCGCACCGTACTGCCTTGTTTGTACTGGCGAATAAAGCCGAAATCACCCTGCCAGTTGATGGGGGTGGTTTCCAGATTGGGAATCAATTCGTTGTAGCGATTGATGGCATAGTGCCATAATTTACGAGCTGACGCGCGCGTCACATTTTTGACCATGTTCCCATTGCGCAAGTCGCGCATGGTGAAATATTGCTTTCCCTGCCGTTCCTCCGGGGCCAGGACTTCGACACCAGTACGCGGCGCCAGGCTGGCATCTTCTCCCTCATATACCGGGGATACCGGGGAAGGTTCACGGGCAGGCGGCTCGGTTTTGGTTGGCGCCTGGGGTTCAACGTGCGGTTCACGCTTGGTGCGCAGCACCAGGCTGACGATCTCATCCCGCACGGCTAAACCCGTCTCGGCTTCGTCGCGAACGTAGATCTTGTTATCGTCGACCGCGTAGGGCGGTTCGTCACCGCGCGGCACCAGGATGCGCACCAATTTCTTGCCGGCGTGATCGTGAATGTCCATCTGACAGTGCAGCGGCGGGCTGATGCGGTTGTTAATCTCTTTTTCGATCTGGCGGATCGTTTGATCCGGTTCCGCAATACCGAGCACCGGCTTTTTAGGATCTTCGCTCAAGCCAAGATACAGCGTTCCGCCGTTGGTGTTGGCAAAAGCGCAAACATCGGCGAGCACATCATATAATTTACCGCCGCGGATGGTAATGCTCTCGTGGAATTCCTGAATGATGTTGGAGCCTTCCTCAACTGCCTGTTGAATGAAATCATAAACCGGCGCTTCGGTATGGCTGTGCGGACGCGTGCGGGAGAAGTCGTTGCCAAGAAAGACTTCTTTGAGGGCTTCAAAAGACCGATCATCCATCAAAATATCGGTACTGCGATCACCGACACCCAAGTTTTTCTTCCTTACCGGATCCATGGTGAGGCGATGGGCATCGGAGCCTTGAACGCAATGCATGCGGCGAGGATATTCGGGCTTGGTGCCGTTGAAAAAGGCAGCGGTACTGCGCGGACCTTTCAGGTCAAGGTCGGTGACCTCCAGGGCATGCAGGTTAACATCCTGGGTAAAAGCGATTTTGGTTTGCCCGCCAAAATTGAACCCGCGCATGGCTACACCGTTGCTCGAGTTGGCATGGGCGGCAATCACCAGCCCGCCCGCCTGGCTGATTACTCGGTAAACTGTCAAAGCGTCCGAGGTGGCGCCGACCGTTTGAGACCCTTCGTCAATATGTTCTGGTGGAATGTTGAGCGTGAGCAACAAATGCTCCAACTCGCGTACCGGTTTCTCCGGCGGGAAAATACACAAAATGTGAAATCCAAAGGTGGCTGTAAATTCAAAGCCCGGTAAAACCAGCACTTTGGCCATCAAATTGCGATAGCGATCCAATCTGGAACGTTCTTCCGGCAGCAGCCGGCCTAATTTCTCCAATAGCTCCAGTTGTTGTATCTCATCGCTGAGCTTGCGGTAACCCGCCACAGTATTGTGGTCGGTAAAAGCGATGATATCCATGCCGCGGAGTTCGGCTTTTTCCAAAATATCAATGTAGGTCGTCTCCGGCTGCTGAAAATCAGTCGATGCCGGGGTGTGCAGATGCAAATCAACGGTATACCATTGACTGGTCGCACGGGATTGTTTTCGTCCCATGATTTATCTCCTCAAATTCGATTGGGGAGCGATTATTCCTTAGACCGCAACCAATTAAGCAAATCCATCGGATTGTAGGGCTTGAGAAAGAAACCATTGGCGCCAGCTTCATAGCAGGCGTTTTCACAATCTTCGCCGGAGGTCATAACGATTTTTACGTTATCCAGCCTGTGATGTTTTCTCACAGCCGAAAGCAGATCCAGTCCGTTGGCGCCATTCAAATGGACGTCCATTAATAAGAAATCTGAATGACTGGAATGTAATTCTGCGACAATCGAATTAGGCTCGAATCGGTCAATAACCGTTGTCGTAAAACGTTCCATTTCCAAAAATACTTGCAGCAAATGCTGCATGGAGGGATCATCTTCGACAACGACAACGTGGGTCATAAGGTCTTTTCGCTCGAATGGGTGGCAGCTGCGGGTGCAGCTTCGGCTGAAATGGGTTGAGGTTCTAATGCCTGGGTGAGGACCTCATCCATCGTGTCAGCTAAAATAAATTGCATTGCCTGATGGACTTCATCGGGCAATTCTTCCAAATCGGGTTCATTCTCGCGCGGCAAAATAATTGTTTTCAGGCCAGCCCGGTGCGCGGCCAAAATTTTCTCTTTAATGCCGCCTACCGGTAAAACCTGTCCGCGGAGGGTGATCTCGCCCGTCATCCCGACGTCGGAGCGCACCAATTTGCCGGTCATGAGCGACACCAGGGCAGTCGCCATGGTAACACCAGCCGAAGGGCCGTCTTTTGGTTGCGCGCCAGCTGGAATGTGTAAATGGATATCGGAGCGCTCGAATGCGGCGTCGTCGATACCCAAATTCGCTGTGCGCGAGCGGACGAACGAGAGCGCTGCCTGCGCTGATTCCTGCATGACCTTGCCGACCGATCCAGTGGTCATGAATCCTTTGCCGCCGGGCATACGAGTAGCCTCGATAAAGAGGATATCGCCGCCAACCGGCGTCCAGGCTAAGCCTGTGGCAACCCCCGGTACTTCGAGCCGCCGCTGGATTTCTTCCGTGGCAAAGTGCTTGGGTCGGCCTAACAGTTCGCGCACCATGTCTGGTTCGATCACCACCTTGTCCGTCTTGCCTTCGGTGATGCGGGTAGCAACTTTACGGCAAATTCCGCCAATT
>DATBWK010000258.1:0-4972 GCA_036514835.1 Bellilinea sp. | reverse complement strand
GCGAATGGGTCGCTGATTGGTACGGTCCATATTCTTCAGAAAGCGCAACAGATCCACAGGGTCCGGCGAATGGTGAGGGACGGGTAATCCGCGGCGGATCCTGGTTCTCATTTGCGGCGTATTTTGTCAGGACGGCTCAACGCGAGTCAACCGCGCCGGATACCGCCAATAGCACCATTGGCTTTCGCTGCGCACGCACCCTGGACTAAACATGCAAGGGCGCGAAATACTGCTCCAAGTTGTGTTTTGCTCCATTTTGTCTCATAATGGATGTCAGACACGGAATTAATTACATTCTGTTCGCGCACCCTTCTTCCAAAGTCCTTCAGCCAGGCGAGGAGTTGATCCATGCGTAAAGCAATATTTCAGACGGTCATCGCCATTATTATCCTTGTTGCGGCGGTCTTACCCAATCCTGCACAGCTGGCTGCCGCACAAGAAGCGGCTCAGCCGGACACTGCCACCATCGCGGGCACGCTGCAATCGGAACTTGGCTGCAGCGGCGACTGGATGCCGGGTTGCGAAAAAACTTACCTGGCATTCGATCCCAATTCCAATGTCTGGGTCGGTGCATTCAACGTTTCGCCAGCTAATGACCAGGATAAAAACGGTCCGCGTTACAAAGTAGCTTTAAACGGCAGTTGGGACGAGAACTATGGAAAAAATGCCTCCAGAGGCGGGGCGGACATCCCCCTGGTGGTGGACAAACCGATTCTGGTGAGCTTCTTCTATGATCACCAAACGCATGTGATCGCCGATGATTACAACACACCGATCGTGGTAGCGGTTGGTGATTTCCAAAGCCAGCTGGGCTGCGCCAAGGACGATGACCCGGGCTGCCTGCGTTCCTGGCTGCAGGATCCGGAAGGCGACGGCAATTACGCTTTAACCACCACGGCGCTCAAAGCAGGCAGCTATTCGGTGGGATTGTCCGTCTGTCAAAAAACGGTCGCGAGTACGCTGGAAGCAGTCGACTTTACGGTTGCAAAGGATAACGATGAAATCTACTTTGGGTATGACACCGTGAAAAAGGAATTGATCGTCAGCACCAGCGGCGCGCCCAAGGGCAGTTTGGCGAAACAAAAAGCCGTATGGATCAACCAGGATACCATCCTGTGGAATATCGTCGGGTCGCCGAAATACAGCTACTCGCTATTCTATTCGCCGCAGGCTGCCTTGCAGCTCACCGCTGACGGCGTCACTGGCGGGTCTGAGCTGCCGCTCACTTTCAGCCGATCCGGCCCGGGCGGCGATGTCTTCAAGCAGAACCCGTATCTGACGGGGTATTCAGCCTTTAAACTGGCCAAAACTTATCTGGCAAAACTGCCAGAGATCCTGCGCGGGCAAATCGCGGTGATCGTGCGGGATAATAATGGAAAAGTGGTGGATGTCACCGGAGTGCAAACTGCCGGCGTGCTGGATGCGCTGTATGCTTACTCCGGCAAACTTGGCGTGGAAATTATCAACGGTATTCCAACGCTGCGGGTATGGGCGCCGACCGCCATCTCGGTGGGGGTGCGGGTATATCCCAATGCCACAGCTGTGGTCGGCAAACTGACGCCGATGACCCGCGACGACAAGAACGGTGTGTGGATCGTGAAGGGCACGCCTGACTGGAAAAATAAATACTACCTGTACGAAGTGCAGGTCTACGTGCCAAAGACCGGCAAGATCGAGAAGAATCTGGTCAGTGACCCATATGCGTATAGCCTATCAACGAACAGTACCAAGAGCCAAATGGTCGATCTGGCGGATGCCGCGCTCAAACCCGCCGGCTGGGACGCTCTTGCCAAACCGCCGCTGGAAAACCCGGAAGACAGCGTCATTTACGAATTGCACGTGCGGGATTTCAGCGTCAAAGATGAGACTGTGCCAGAAGAGCTGCGCGGTAAATTTATGGCTTTCACGGTGGGTGAATCTGCCGGCATGCAGCACCTCAAGTCGCTGGCAGAGGCCGGCCTGACGCATATCCACCTGCTGCCGGTGTTTGATATTGCCAGCGTTGACGAAGATTCCTCCACCTGGATTTCAGTAGATGAGAAGCTGCTGAAAACCTATGGACCTGCCTCGGACAAGCAATCGCAGGCGGCGGCGCTGGTCAAGGGCAGCGACGGCTTCAACTGGGGCTATGACCCGTACCACTACACTGTGCCAGAAGGCAGCTATGCCACTGACCCGAACGGACCCACCCGCATCGTGGAATTCCGCGAGATGGTCAAAGCCCTGAATCAGAGCGGACTGCGCGTGGTGATGGACGTGGTCTACAATCACACCTCGCAGAGCGGGCAGGACGCCAAATCGGTGCTGGACAAGATCGTGCCAGGCTATTATTACCGGCTAAACACGGACGGCAACGTGGAAACCAGCACCTGCTGCCAGAATACCGCCACCGAACACCGCATGATGGAGAAATTGATGGTCGATTCGGTGGTCACCTGGGCGACCCATTATAAAGTAGACGGGTTCCGCTTCGATTTGATGGGCCATCACATGCTGAGCAACATGCAGGCGGTGCGCGCCGCGCTGGACGGGCTGACCCTGGCGAAGGATGGCGTGGATGGCAAGTCGATTTATATCTACGGCGAAGGCTGGGACTTTGGCGAGGTGGCTAAAAATGCCCGCGGCAAGAATGCCACCCAGTTGAATATTGGCGGCAGCGGAATTGGCGTGTTCAATGACCGCCTGCGCGACGGCGTGCGCGGCGGCAATCCTTTTGATGATCCGCGTCTGCAAGGCTTCAGTACCGGGCTGTACCTGAACCCCAACCGGGCGGAAACGCGCAAACTGGATGCCCAGCTGGCAAAATTGCTGGATTATACCGATTGGATCCGGCTGGGGCTGGCGGGAAACCTGAAAAATTACGTCATCACCCGCGGCAACGGCAGCACCGCCGACGGCGCGCATGTGATGTACAGCGGTGTGCCAGCCGGTTACACGCTGGATCCACAGGAAAACATTGTGTACGTGTCGGCGCATGATAACGAGACCATTTTCGATGCGGTGCAGCTGAAAGCTGCCGCTGGAATCAGCCCGGCCAACCGCATCCGCATGAACAACCTGGCGCTGAGCATTCCCATGTTCAGCCAGGGCATTCCCTTCTTCCACGCCGGTGACGATCTGTTGCGCTCCAAATCGCTGGACCGCAACTCGTATGATTCCGGTGACTGGTACAACGCCATCGATTGGACTTTCAAGAGCAACAACTGGGGCGTTGGACTGCCGATCGAAGGCTCGGACAATTGGGACATCTTTCGCCCGCTGCTGGGCAACACGGCGCTGCGGCCGAATACCGCCCAGATCACCAGTGCGGCCAGCGCCTTCCAGGAGATGCTGCAAATCCGCAAGAGTTCAGCGCTGTTCCGCCTGACCAGCGTCGAGCAGGTGAATGCCAGCGTGTCGTTTTTCAACACCGGACCGCAACAAATCCCCGGGTTGATCGTGATGCGCCTGGAGGATGTGGACGACCTCGACCCAACGTATGCTGAAATTCTGGTGTTCTTTAACGCCAATCAGAAGGTGGTCAAATTTACCGATGCTGCGCTGGCCAATAAAACCTTCCAGCTGCACCCGGTATTGGCCAACTCGGTGGATGCCGTGGTGAAACAATCCGCCAATGACCCGGTCATCGGCGCCTTCTCGATCCCGGCGCTGACCACCAGCGTTTTTGTGCAGGATGATTAAGCAAGGCAACCCCAGAGTTAATTACCTCTGGGGTTGTTTTCAATAACGAGTTAGCGGGTCAGGTAACCGCCGTCCACTGGGATATAGGCGCCGGAGACGTACGAGGCTTTGGGCGAACTGAGCCAGACCACCAGTTCCGCCACTTCTTCGGCCTCACCCAGCCGGCCGATGGGGTGCAGCGAGACCAGCATATTGTAAACGTCCGGATTTTGCTCCAGGCTGGAGATAAGCGGTGTTTTGATGAAGCCAGGGCCGACCGCATTGACGCGGATGCCCTGTGACGAGTAATCCAGCGCGGCGGTCTTGGTCAACCCGACCACGCCGTGCTTGGCTGCCACATAACCGGCAGAACTGGCGAAGGCTACCTGTCCGAGGATGGAAGACATATTGACGATGGAACCGCCGCCAGCCTTGAGCATTGCCGGGATTTGCGCCCGCATGCCAAAAAATACGGCAGACAGATTGATGCTGATCACTTTATTCCAGGATTCGATGCTGTAATCCGCCACCGGCTTCTGGTCGCCGCCGATGCCGGCATTGTTGCAGGCGAAATCCAGCCGGCCAAACGTTTTGACGGCGTGATCGACCAACCCCTGACAGTACTCCGGGTTGGCGACGTCACCGACGAATAAATCCGCCTGCCCGCCTGCAGCCTTGACCATGGCTACCGTTTCATCACAGCCGGCCTGGTTCAGGTCGCCGACCACAACCATTGCCCCGTCGCGGGCATAAAAAAGGGCGGTTGCCCGCCCAATACCAGAAGCACCCCCGGTCACAATCGCAACTTTCCCATCCAGAATACCGGCCATGTCAGGTCTCCTTATTTTGCGAACAATACGGATGAACAGGGTATTGTAATCATTATGCCACAAATACGGCCGTAAATGTCCGGATATAGAGTCTGGAAATCGAATTATTAGGTGTATTCCTGGTACTCGTTGTAAGGGCCAGGGGTGATTAATGCGGGGGTATTGGTTGAGGTGTAAACAGATGACACAGAATGTGGATCAATTAAATAGAGCGAATTACGTAATAATGATAATCTCGATTTTAAAATGAATGCAGAACACTTCTTATATGTGCTTGCAAATTCGATATTCGTAAAGCTTGTATTGATTATTTGATTTGTACTATAATCAATTTGGTAATTTACTGGTTAGCTTTACTGGTGAGCGGGGAATTTAGTTTTAACGGTTAATCCTCCTTGATGGAAATCAAATAGGATAATTGCTCTCCGAAATCTAGTACCTACTGGGTACTATGAAATGACCTTTTTTTGACCTTTTTCGGT
>DATBWK010000257.1:0-7397 GCA_036514835.1 Bellilinea sp. | reverse complement strand
AAACTCCATCAATGGAAGCAACAGGACCGCGCACGCTCCAAATGCTGTCAAGCCCTGAATTCCCACGCCCGCCAGCCACCTTGCTAATTGTTTTACTAAATCCTCTTTGCCGGCTGAAACCTTCTGCCACAGGCTGAAGATTAACCATGCGATACCTGCATAGGCTGCCCAGCGCGGGTCTGCCAGAAAAATTACGCCCAATACAAGACCTGGCATGATGACCGCAATTGGTTTTATTCTTTCCTGCCGGTAAAGCTCAGCCAACATCAGCCAGGGCGTCCAGCTGACCGCGTAGACCAGTGAAATATGACCGGCAGAAGCGTGTGCCAGCAATTTTGGCATCAGTTCAAAAGCCAAACCGCCTAGCACTGCT
This sequence comes from Bellilinea sp., assembly GCA_036514835.1. Classification (GTDB taxonomy): domain Bacteria; phylum Chloroflexota; class Anaerolineae; order Anaerolineales; family Anaerolineaceae; genus Bellilinea. The sequence goes on along the minus strand of DATBWK010000257.1, from coordinate 7,024 downwards.
GCCTCTATCCGCAAACCGAGCCGGCGCAGCAGCCACACCATCCCCAAGCCGCCCCACAGAATATGCAGCAGGAGCGTCACATTGAAGCCGAATGGCTGGGGCAGGAAGTAGGCGACCCAGCCCTGGACATACCAGACCCCGGCTAACGGGTCAGCAGCAAACGGAGCACCACCCAAGATCAGATTCGACCATAAGGGAAACTCGCCGCCGGATTTGAGCGACTCCACCAGATAAATGGCATTGGGCAAATGGCTGACCGCTAAATCGGAATAATCGCTGTTGGAAGAATAGTAAAAAGAGCCGGATTGCACCAGCCATGGTATGAGCGGCAGCAATAACATGAGCCCGACTAACCATTTTTTCATGGTTGACACTCCCCGACTTGATACAGGGTTACATCAGCTTCCGAATAAATCATAGGATAGGTATCCAGCCAGCTCAAATCTGAGGCGGACTGCTTTTCGCTTGGACCAATGAGCACAAAATCAACGTTATAAGCATGCAGGGTAGATGCAATTTCAGTTTGCGTCATCTCGCCTGAGAATATTCGCACCACATCTGCCTCAGTCTTTGCGGCATTTGGTGTTTCGAATGGATGACCGTACACCACTCTCCAGCCAGTCGCGCCTGGGATAATGGCACCGGTATCAGGTGCTGCCAAAACCACATCGCAGGTTTGTTTATGATCCAGCATCCAATTGAATGCACTTTGCAGTTTTTTTGGATAATACAAGTCCGGGCTGCGTTGTGACGCTGCCAGTAAACCACCGAGGATTACCAATAAATTCGTGATCAAAGAAAAGCCGATAAGCATTCCAGAACCGATTCGCAGACACTTTTTTGGGTCCGCCAGCGCCAAATCGAGGGCAATGGCTGCCAGACAGGCTGCCGGAACGAAATAACCCAACAGAAAGCGGCGTTGCAGTTGAAACGGGAAATACGCCAATAACAAGCCGCCGACCAGCCAAACCACCAGCAGTTTGTATTCCGGCAGCTGTTTATTTTTGATGAGCAAGGCGATGACAGCACAGGAGAGCAGCAGCGCAGGAGAAAAACTGATCACAAAGTCCCACAACGGCGGACTGGTGGTCTGATTTTGCGCATTCCAGGCTGCCAGGATCGTGTCAGAGCGGGTGATTGCGAATTGATAAATCAGAATCAATCCCGCTGGCACGAAGAAATTCAACATCCACCAGCGTATCGAATGCTCATGTTTAAGGTACTCCCAAAGCTGCACACCACCGGCGACCACTGCCGCCACGAAGACCCCAAACGGCATGATGATCGCTGTTAATATTCCTTTCACGATCAACCACAGATTAAATCCCGGCTTTTGCGGTAGTCGAAACAGAACGAGGAAATCCAGCATCAACGCCATACCGAGCGGAAAATGCGGGTTGGTATACATGGAAAGGAAAGGATAAGCCTCCGCTACCCAGAAGTCGGCGGTGAATCCGCCAAAAAATGCAGCCAGCCAGCCTAAACCGGAGCCGAAGCCCAGCAGGACGAAAGCAATGGTTCGAGCGCGCGCGGATTGTTCAGAGAGGTACGTTTCGATAAACCGGTGCAGCATAAGACATAGAACAATTGCGCCGGCGATTCTTGCGAAATGGAAAGCCAATATCAACGGCAGCCCCAACCAGCGCGCCACATGTCCTAAAAATAGATAATACAGATTTAGGTAACTGCCCTCAGGCGGTTGGCTCGAGTAAAGCATCCTAAATTGCCAGGAACCCTGCCAGCCTTCCCGCATTTTGGCTAAATAGGAATTGCCATCCAGCGGGTTCAATAAAAAGCCGTTAAATACAAAATCACCCCCGCCATTCTGAGATGCGTAAACATAGGGGAGGGCTGTCAGTAGAACCGTCAGTGCTGTCAGGAAGATTAAGCTGCGTTTGGACATGGGAAATACGAATTAAAGTATACTTGAGAAAAAAAGGGGGCGCAACGTGTGCACCTTACATAATTGTTTACCAGACCATATCGTAAATAACCTATAATCTTAAATATGAGCCATAGTTCCCGTCTTTTCCAGCTTCAAAAAATCGATACACAAATAGATCAGGGCTCAGCCCGCATTCGGGAAATCAACGCAAAAATCGATGGGGATCATCGGGTGCAGGATGCTCAAGCGCAGCTGGATGACGCTCTGACAGCATTTAAAGCTTCCCAGGAGAGCTTGAAAAGGATCGAGTTGGAAGCTTCGGCCAAACAGTTGAAACTTGAGCAGTGTGAATCGACGCTCTATGGCGGGAAAGTAAAGATTCCCAAGGAACTGCAAGATTTGCAGCATGAAGTGGCAGCGATCAAGCGCGCCATCGCCGCACTCGAAGATCAACAATTGGAAGCCATGGTGCTTGTCGAAGAAGCACAGGCAAGATGCGACGCTGCTCAACAACAACTGGTGCACGCACAGGGAGAATCTGCCAGCGATAACGCAATCATGGCAGGCGAGCGCAGTGCGCTGGACACACTCAGTCTCAGGCTGCAGACAGAACGCGATGCAGTCGTCAATCAGATCGATGCCGCGACATTGGAAGAATACAGCCGGCTGAGAAAAGCCAAACGCGGGGTCGCAGTGGCTACGGTATCGGATAACGGCTGTTCCGCCTGCGGCACCGAACTCACCGCGGCTGATCGCCAATCCGCGCGTTCACCTCTGCAGGTATTTCACTGCCCCTCCTGCGGTCGTTTCATTTACGGTGGATAGTCCATGTCATTTTTAGAATATTTTGACCGGTTATCGTTTTGGCTGGGATTTCTAGCCGCCAGTCTTTTTTGGTGGATCGGCGCCCGTTACTTTCGCAAGTTGCCCCAGGTTAAAGACCTCTTCGTAAACCGTTTTACGAAAGTCCGCACCAAACAGGCTGACGGTTCGGATGGCACCCTCCGGCATCAAGTGCTAAAGCGCGCACAACGGAATCACCTTGCCGGTCCGTTGTTCTCACTGGATGAAGTTCTGGTCACTCCCAGATTAATGGCACCGCCACCGCAAGTAGACCCGGATCATCCGGATCCCATTGGCAGTTTCCGGCCTTCAATTCTACCCAATCTACCGGTCGTACCGCAATTTTCGGCTCAATACGGAGGCGATAGTTTGGCATTGGTTCGCGTAGTCCGTTCCGGCACCGACCTGGCAATTATTGGTCACCCCGGCTCCGGCAAGTCAACCGCGCTGGCTTATCTGGCAAGCCTTTTTGCCCGGAAAGATGAATCACTGGGGCAAATCGCCTCGTATTTCCCGATTTATTTACATGTTAATGACCTCGAAGACCTATCAGCGACTGACCGGGATCCGGTCGATATGCTGATTAAAGGTCTTTCATGGCATGTGCCAGCCAGCAGTCGCACCGGGCTTTCCGGATTTGTCAGCAAAATGTTGAACAGCCAAAAAGCCATCCTGCTTCTCGACGGTTTGGATGAAATTCCCTATGATGCTTATCTGGCAGCCGTTGGCTTCCTTGGGCGGCTGATCAAAGCCCGCGGCAAACTCCGCATTGTCACCACCGCCTCGCTGGATCGAGCCCAAGGACTGTTCGATCTTGGCATCGAGCCCATGCCAATTGCCGGCTGGACGCGGCCCGAGACGGCGGCTTTTACTAAAAAATGGGGCACACTCTGGAATGCGCATTTCGCGCCTTCGACCAGCCCGGATAACGGACACAGCTTTGATGACATACTGATCAATAGCTGGCAGAGCGGCGACGGCGGTTTCTATACACCCATCGAGTTGACAGCCCGTCTGTGGGGCGCCTTTGCCGGAAATTTGTCTGGTGTTCGCGGGGTGGACGCGCTCTCCAGCTATTTTGGGCTGGTGGAGAGCCAGGGTGTGCACTTGCTGGCGGTTGCCTCCATCGCCGACCAGATGCTCTCGATGAAACAGGGTTACATCAGCTTTGTCGAAGTTGAGAAAGAATTCAATGCAGCCGGTTCCCCCTACAGTAATTTGCTCGACGATATTTCTCCCTCATCCAGCTCACAGCCTTCGCCATATAAGACCCCGCTGGATACTCTGGGGCTGGATAAAAAGCTGCGCACTGCATCTCAGGAAGAAAAAAGTATCGACAAACTCATTGAAATGGGCGTGCTGCGTGAGCATTCTCACGATCGTCTGGCTTTTACCAGCCCGGTGTTGTGGGGCTACGTCGCCTCGCTTTCGAATTACACCTATGACCTTTCCACAAAATCGCCAGACGCCGATCCATGGAGTGCCGAGGCTGAATTTTTCCATTACTTGCTTGCCAGTACACCAGCAGAATGGCTCAAAGGCTATCTGACCGGAGATTCCGCCCCATTCCAATGGCGCAGCATGCAAGCGGCTTTATGGATGCGCGATCTCAATGCTGGCAACGCCAACCGATCCTATATTATGCGCCATGTACTGACATTGGCGCAGCTGGAATCCATGCCTTACCCGACACGTCTGGGATTGTTAGGCGCTGCTTCGATGTCGAACGATCCCGCGCTGGTCGTTCTGATGAAACAATTGGCAGGTTCAACCTCCGTACCCCTCAAGCAAATCGCGACCCTGTGCGCCGGTCTGCTGGGCGACCCCAAATCAATCGCTGACCTCACAGCTGCCGGCGGCGATGAACAGGAATTGGTGCGCTTTTCCGCGTGTTTTGCGATCGCTGCGCTGGAGACCCCTGAGGCTCAATCCACCCTGGAGAACACCATTAACCAGGCTGACGAACATATGCGGCTGGCAGTGGCGGAGGCTGTTTCAGCCCGACCGCCCTGGGGACACAAGCTGCTGCGCGATGCAGCTGTGTCTGCTGACATCCTTACCCGCCGGGCTGCGATATTCGGCATGATGCAATTAAAAACGCCCTGGGTTTCTGACATTATCGAAAAGTTGGCCATCGAGGATGGTCAATACGGGGTTCGCAATTACGCCGGATTAGCTCAGGAGAGCCTGCAGCATGCCCGCAATGCTCGTCAGGGTGCCGCCAATAATCCCTACGATACTCCCTGGTTGATCGCTTATGCCGCAAAAAACGGTCGCGGCGTTCCCCGCAACGAATCGCCTGTTCCGCTGCTGATAAAAGTGGCCAAATCCGGCTCGCCAGATCAACAAACCGCGGCGGTCCAGCTGCTGGCGCGTTGTAACGATGTGGCTGCCATCGATGGCATTCGCGAAGCCATGACCGCCTCAGACCTGGACTTGAGTGTGACCGCCTACCATTCGCTGTGGTTTACGGCATTAAACCAGCCTAAAGCGGTTTAATGGCTTGGTCTTTGCCTACCGGGCTGCGGCGATAATTTTTTGCTGCAGTTCTGCTGCGGACATCCCGGTCACCGTTATCAAGCGGTCCGGTGATTCATCCTTGCCAACGACCTCGATCCTGGCAGCCTCCACTTTCAGGAGGCTGGAAATGAATGCCGCCAGCACGGAGGCAATTTCTGGATTGGATTTTGCCGTGAGGTGAATATAGATAATGCCGTCGCGATTGATCCGGGAAATTCGATTATTCGACGTTTGGATTTTTATGTGCGCGGCGATAGCAGCACCTGCTTGCCCATCGGTGAATCGAACTTTTGTGGATCGTATTATTTTCATCTAAACCTTGCCAGAAGTGCGATCAGAACACTCTCGAGAACTTGAATCAGTATCATCAGGATCACCGGACTGAAATCGATCATGCCAAGCGGCGGGACCACCCGTCGAATCGGCGCGAGCAGCGGGTTTACAATCCGATCCAGGAAAGCCCGAATAGAATTATAGGGGGGCAGAAAATAAGAGAGTAATACGGAAGCGAGAACAATTAATAAAAGTATCGTGCCGACGGTCTGTACAACATTAATCAAAATCGAAATCAACATTATTTTTCCTGTGACTTTTTCGGAGGATTGGAATATTTTACACTTTATTCGGACGCGGTCCTAATATTGAAGTACCGATGCGGACAAAGGTGGCGCCTTCTTGAATGGCAGCCTCAAAATCTGAGCTGGTGCCCATGGAAAGTTCATCCCATGTCTGATCAGGAAAGCTTCTTCGTAGAAAATCGCGCAAGCTTGCCAGGCGTTTAAAGTACACCTGGGCTTGATCCGGACTGACGGTCAACGGCGGCATCGTCATCAAGCCATGCACCTCTAAATGGGTCAGCTTAAGGATCGCCACGATTTCAGGAAGCAATCCAGGCCAGGTCTCGGCATCATTTGCCTGCCATCCAGACTTGCTGACCTCAGTCCCCACATTGAATTCGAGCAGAACTGGCAAGATTCGGCCAGAATCAGCCAGAATTCGTTCCAGTTTTTCAGCCAGGTGCAAGCTGTCCAGGGAGTGCATGTACTGAAAATGATCGCATACCAGCCTGGCTTTACGGCTTTGCAGGTGACCAATCATATGCCATTCGACGTTGTCGTTTGCGGCTGCCTGAATTTTGGCGGCAGTTTCCTCGGGGTAATTCTCGCCAAATATTCGCACGCCGGCAGCGATCGCCGCTTGAATCACCTCAAGCGGCTGGCCTTTGGAGACCACCACCAATTTGACCTTGTCAGGATTCCTGCCCGCTCTATGAGCAGCGGTTTGGATCTTTTCAGTGACCTGGGCCAGATTGTTTTGTATTCTCGTCAGATGATCCATACGGCTTTTTACGATGCGAGGGTTAGGATGGCACCGAATCGACCTGTTTTTCCATGCTCAGCGCGGTGCGAGTACCAGCGGTTTATGTCGCAGGCAGTGCATATGTTGGCAATTTCAATATGACTGACTCCTGCCTGCTCCAACAAAATCGAATTTGCTTGCCAAAGGTCCAAATGGGTGCTGCCATTGTGATGGATCAATATCTCAGGCGCATTGTTTCCAAAACTGGCGTGAACTTGATTGATGACATCCTCGCCGACCTGGTAATGATCTGGTCCAATGGACGGGCCAATCCCGGCGTAAATGTCGCCAGGGTGCGAACCATATTGCAGTGTCATTTTTTGCACCGCATGCTGCACCACCTTCTTGACCGTCCCCTGCCAGCCGGCATGTACTACCCCGATCACGCGGTGTACCGGGTCGTGCAGCAGAATGGGC
>DATBWK010000256.1:0-8204 GCA_036514835.1 Bellilinea sp. | reverse complement strand
TCGAGCCGCCGCTGGATTTCTTCCGTGGCAAAGTGCTTGGGTCGGCCTAACAGTTCGCGCACCATGTCTGGTTCGATCACCACCTTGTCCGTCTTGCCTTCGGTGATGCGGGTAGCAACTTTACGGCAAATTCCGCCAATTTCGCGTTCCAGGCTGCGCACACCCGACTCGCGGGTGTAGCTGCGAATAATGGTGGAAATGGCTTTCTCGCTAAACTCGATTTCTCCGGGGCGCAAGCTGTTTTCACGCAGCTGACGCGGAATGAGGTATTGCTTGGCGATCTGCAGCTTCTCATTTTCGGTGTATCCGGACAATTGAATAATTTCCATGCGGTCGAGCAGCGGACCGGGGATGGTCTCCAACTGGTTGGCAGTGGTGATGAACATCACCTGTGACAGGTCGAAGGCTACTTCGATGTAATTGTCGCGGAATTCGACATTTTGCTCCGGATCGAGCACTTCCAGCAGTGCCGAGGCTGGGTCGCCGCGGAAATCGAAGCTTAATTTATCGATTTCATCCAGCATGAAGACTGGATTGCGTGATTCGCTGCGGCGCAGCGCTTGAATAATCCTTCCCGGCATGGCGCCAATGTAAGTCCGGCGGTGACCGCGGATTTCAGCCTCATCGCGTACTCCACCAAGGGAAATGCGGAGAAACTTGCGTCCCATGGCACGGCTGATGGACATACCCAGACTGGTTTTGCCGACGCCTGGAGGACCGATGAAGCATAAGATAACGCCTTCACGTTCCTTGCGGATTTTATCTTCACTCGATTGGGCGGAAAATTCCTCGCTGCGTTCCTGCCGCAGTTTGCGGATCGCCATGTACTCCAGAATGCGCTCTTTGATATCCTCGAGACCGTAATGGTCGGCATCCAAAACTTCACGGGCATGGGCGATGTCCAGGTTGTCCGGCGTCGTGGTCGACCAGGGGATTGACACCAGCCAATCCAAATAGGTGCGAATAACCCCGTATTCCGCGGCAGCGGTTGGCAGGCGGGAGAGACGCTCCAGTTCCCGCCGGGCCAGCGTTTCGGCTTCCTCCGGCATGGTGACGGCTTCGATCTTCTTGCGGAATTCCTCCACATCAGCAGCCTGCTCATCCACTTCCCCTAATTCGCGTTGAATGGCTTTAAGCTGCTCCCGTAGGAAGTATTCGCGCTGGACTTTGTCGATCTCGGAACGGGCTTCCTTTTGAATTTTCTGACTGAGTTCCAGAACCTCGCTTTCCCGCGTCAGCAGCGTTACCAGTTTATGCAACTTTGTGCTGACTGAATCGACTTCCAGAATTTCCTGGGCGTCGGAAATCTCCATACGTTGTAAATTGGCAATCGAATAAACCGTCGCCAGGGGGTCACTCAAACTGGCAATCGTCGCGACGAGCTCGCGCGGCATGGAGGGGATCATCTCCGCGATATGGCCGAATTGGTCGCGCACGTTGCGAGCCAGCGCGTCAACTTCCAGGCCTTCTTCTTCCGTTTCCGGGTAAGCCTCGACTTTTGCCTTTAGGTACGGCTCAAGGGCGGTGTATTCGGTTACTTTAAAACGGGAAATGCCCTGCACCAACAGGCGAATCGTCCCATCCGGTGCGCGGAAAAGCCGGTGAATCAAGGCGGCGGTGCCGATTTGATACAGGTTTTCCGGTCCGGGGTTTTCCAGTTCAGTGTCTTTCGAAGCGATCAGCCCGATCATCCGATCGCCGACCACGACATCATCGACCAGTCGGATGGAGCGCGGTTGACCAATGGTCAAAGGCACACCAGTCTGTGGGTATACCACCAAACCGCGCAGCGGCAAAATCGGCAGGACCTCTGGCAGTTTTACCGAGCCTTCCTCAACAAATTCCGGCTCGGGTCCGCTCGGTTCCTCGACCAACCCATCAAATTCTGAGTCGCTTTGGCCGAAATATATTTCTTCGAAATTCCCCTCTTCGGTTTCGGCTTCGTATAACATGTGGTTTAGATCGACATTCCACCTGGATGCTGGCATGGTTGCTCGTTATTCTCTATTCAGTTCGATGTGTTTGGGTGGTTCTTTCGGTAAGGTAATCTTAAGAAACCCATTGTTGTATGTGGCGGTCACGTTGTCCAGGTCTACATCCATCGGGAATACGATTTCGACCGTGAATTCCCCGAATGGTATCTCCATCTGATGGACTGCCAGGCGTTCTTCGACCGGTGAGGAGCGCACTCCCTGGATAGTGAGTACGTTACGGTCCATGCTGATCGAAAAATCATTTTCGCTGGAACCCGCAATTTCCACCAGCACCATGACGTTTTCTTCAGTTTCGTAGATATCCGTTGCGGGACGCCAGGTTCGGCTATGCATGTTGGGACGGTAATTGCGGTTGCCGGTGAAATAGACCATCGGATCTTCTGATACGGAATACCCAGAACGAACTTGCCTGGGTTTGAAAACTACAGTGATCATCGTACCTCCACCATTTTCCCGAAATATTTCCGGTTATACCAATTTTCGGGCAGCGTTGAGTACTTCATCATAATTCGGTTCATCCCCCAGCGCAGGCATGTAAGCCGCGTAAGCGATGGTGTCTTTTTTGTCCACGACAAATATTGCGCGGCGGAAAACACCGACCTCTTTCAAGTAAACTCCGTATTTGACGCCGAAATCTTTGGATAATGCATCAGAAACGACGGTGACCTGGTCGATGCCGGCGGCGCCGCACCAACGCTTTTGAGTGTACGGCAGATCCATGCTGACGACCAGGATGGCGACATCCTTGCTTAAATTGGCTGCTTCTGTATTAAAACGGCGAGTTTCACGGTCGCAAACCGAGGTTTCCAGCGACGGAACCGCGGCGATGATGCGCACTTTCCCAGCAGTATTCTCCAAGCCTTTGTAGAGTAAAAAATCATTATCCAATACTTCAAATTCTGCGGCGAGGTTTCCGGGTTTAACATCTTCACCAATAACCGTCATTTCGCGGTTGCGGAAGGTGAATGCACCTTTTCTTTCAATCATGGTTTCTCCTTTGGATAAGATGTGGCGCCCCTGGTGAGATTCGAACTCACAACCATCGGATTAGAAGTCCGGTGCTCTGTCCATTGAGCTACAGGGGCGTACGAAAATGGATTCGACGCCTGAAAATGATTATAGCACATGTGCTCGAGGCTAAATTTCGTTGGCTTTATGACCTCTAGCGCTATGTTGAACCATCGTCTGATCAGGAATGTGCCGGTCGAATCCCCTGGTAGACCCGCGGACCGGAAAGTGTCTGCAGGATGGTTGTGGCGGATTTGCCAATCCGTTCTGAAAGGTCGGCAGGGCTGATGGCGGTATTCCCGTTTGAGAGCAAAACCCGGAAGACGGCGTCCACCAGGGTGGTTTGTGAATTGACGAAATCCGGCTGGGCGGCGCAGTGGGTCATCAAAATGTGCTGCAAGCCGTCCACCTGGGTGACTTCGGCGGTCTCAGGGTCGATCCAGTCGACCCACAATTGATTTTCAACCTTTTCAAACACAGCCTGATGTTCAGCGCAAAGAAAGCTGAACAAATAAACACGCCAATTGTGGTCATGGGTTTTCCACCACTCGAAGTCGATTTTAAATGGTGTTTGCGTGGTGGGCTTTACCAGGCTGAATTTGCCGGTTGCGATCATCAGCTTACTCCTCGGATGTCGTCTCGCTCAACTTGAAATAGAGGTCGCCCAGGTGTGAAACCTCTGGGTGGTTGGCGAGCACTTGCAGGATGGCGCCGGGCGGGCAGCGGCGAATAATGTTAACGCCCGCATAAAGCTCCTGGGCATGAACATGCCCCTGGGGTGATAATTTGATCAATTCGCGCATGATGCTGATCACTGAACTTTCCAGTGTGCCGCGCGCTCGACCGGTGGCTTCCCAAAGTTTGTCTACTGCCTCCGGGTCCGGCACCATAACGGTCATGCGGTCATCCAAATTGTTGCTGATTTGCTGCTTCAGCATCATAAAGCGGACGCCGCCGTCGACACCCACCAGAACGGTTCGGATCCAATCTTTGGTTGGGCGTTTCTTTAGCGCTTGCACCAACACTTCGCCGGGTTTCTTGCCCTGTTTAATGACGAACAGACTACCCGGGATCAGCGATTTTTCCTCGTACCACTCTTTCAGGCCGTAAACATAATGGTGGGGGCGAACGACCCATCCGTTATAGCGTTTACTGGTCTCTTCGTCCACAAAAGTGAAGTTGACCCGCGGTGATTCGTAGGCGGTGGGAAAGAGACGTGCAATGCTGCTGGAGAGGGGAATGGTACCGCTGCGCCAGTGGGGGTAGATCAGGCTGACGGTGATGTGATTAGCCTGGTTCGGTTCATCTGCCTCTGTTTCGAGTTCATCAAAAACCAGCGCGTTGAGTTCGTCAATCAACTCAGGCTTGCCGAGTTCAGCCAAATTGGCTGGCGCCTGGTAGCGCAAGTGGAATGGTGGAGTTTGCACCTCTTCCGGTTCCAGGCGGTTGAGGAACCACAAGGTTTCCCCGGAGGGACCAACCTCGTCGAAACGCTCATCTTCCTGCAGAGCCAGATTCATCGAGAACTCGGTCAGTTTCAAATTGACATCGGTTGGGAGTTCAATTTGCTCGAGAATGTTGCGGGTTGGCAGTGGCCCGCCTTCCTCGACCTCCAACACGGCTTCTGCCAGATTGAGATGCCCGATGGAGACATCCACCAGCAGCGAGCGGGGGAACCAGGCGCCGGCAATCTGAACCAGATCCGGCACCTGTTTGAATTTGTCAGCAAGCCGCGTCTGAATCGCTTTGGAATGCAGTCGCAGTACCTGCTCTACATCCAATGACGGATCATCGGCGCTAAGACCGACCGGAGCATTTAATTTGTGATTCTCAACGCCGGTTGCGAATGACTTGACGCCCAGCTTCTTAAATTCAACATCGATGACTCCGAAAGGAGGATATTCCGGGTTGGTTCCGGATCGAACCCCGGTGACACTTCCTTCTTCCCATTGAAGAGCCGGGAAGCGAATCTTATCCCCTGGAGCATATTGATCTTTTGGAAAATAGGTTGCACCGCTGCCGATCTGACGTTCTATCGACTCTTTTTCGTGCCGGATTCGTTCTCTGACCAGCACTTCCGCCAGCTCGCGGGCGGTTAACGGCGTTTCGATCTCGAGCAAATGATTGTAAAGGTATTCCAGGTCTTCGTCCCGGAGTTCAAAATTTTCCCAATAGTTGGCTTGCAAAGTTAATGGAGCAATCGACATCTTAATGGAATTCTCGCCTTAGTGAACAATTCAGCCAAATGATAGGCTGTTGAAAAGATACGCGCATATTATACCCTACCTTCACTCCTCAGGCAGAAAATCTTCAGGGTAGAGGTTCTCCAGCCAATCCAGCGGTTCCACCTGAACGCCGTTCGCCCAAATTTCCCAGTGCAGATGCGGTCCGGTTACCCGGCCTGTGCCGCCAATTTCACCGATCAGCTGACCGGTTTCAATAACATCTCCAACTTTGACCAGGGTTTTGGATTGGTGCCAGATGCCCGAGTACACGCCCCAGCCATGATCGATTATGGTGGCAATGCCGCGAACGGTCACTTGTTCGCTGAAGACCACCCGGCCTTGTGCCGGCGAATAAATATTGAGATTGGCACACACACCGTAATCCACCCCGGTATGAAAATAGTCGAATGGACCGCCGTTGTATGAGCGCCGGTTACCAAACCAGGATTTGATGCAGGCCGGCTCATCGACTGGCTGCCTGAAAATCTCCGTCCAGTAGCGTTCTGGATTGACAGGAGCGACGACAGCGCGGATGCGGTCGTCTTCCGGTTTGGTAAAAGCTTCATCGATGGTGGCGGGATCAACAAACAGAGCCGGGTCTTGCGGGTAATATCCCGATTCGATCAAAATGGACTGCTCAATAGTGAACGGGTCGGTGTCGGAGGTTTGCGCCTCAATTTTGATGCCGGTCAGTCCAGTAGCTGTCAATGCATGGACGCCTTGAATGGCGGCATATTCATTTTCGGTCACCTGGAAGAACTGCAACGCACGCCCGTTGAGCTCGCCGCTCAGGGTAACGGGTCCATTGGTTTTAACGGTGATAACTTCAGTTTTTCCCTGCCGTAGGGGCAGCGGGCTGATGTCAACTGATTGCACCAGCTCCGAACCAAAAACGCTGGCAGGTGCAGCCTCAGATGTGGTGTAGACCGGTTCGCGCGGCAACAACGCCGAAGATCCCCGTGCAGAATTGATTTCGAGAACTGTCCAGGGGTTTGCGTTCTGGCTAACCGCGGTTTCCAATAGTGAAGCTCCAGCGCGGATCGGCGCCGTCGGGCGAAGGGAGGTGGTGTCTTCCAGACTTGGCAGGACCAAGGTTGAGCCGACGTAAATTTCCGCGGGACTGGTAATGCGATTCAAGCGCACGATCTGATCGGAAGAGAATTGGTATAAACGGCTTAAGCCGCTCAAGGTTGCGCCTAAACCAGCCACATCCGTCGTCAGCGTGCCGGAAAAGCCTTCCAATCCTGGAATTTTCAATGCGGTGCCGACATTGAGGATGTTAGGGTCAGCGATGTCATTTGCCGCGATCAGATCGTTGGCAGTGATGCCAAAGCGAATAGCGATGACATTGATCGTATCGCCTGGCTGGACAATATAGACGGGCAATTCGCCGCTCGATTGGGCGGCAGCCGGTTGCACAAAGAGTAGAAATTGTGCCGTGATGAAGAGGATGGCGATGAGTTTTCTAATCATGGGTAAAAGTGATCTGGTCACCGACGTGGAAGTTGTCCGCTTGCGAAACATGCGCCTCTAGGATGTAGCGAGCCGGTTGAACGGGCAGGTAAGCCAGCCGCCAGCGCCTGGCAACTTGAACATCCACCACCTGGTTGTCGCTATTAATCCAAATTGCGGCGATGTCGAAACGCATAAACAACATGTGGATGGAAGCGTTCATGCGGCTGTCTTTGTCTTCGACCAGCAAAGCGCCGCCATTCAATCCAATATTATCTTGAAGCATCAACCCGCGGAATTTGTTCCAAAAATCAGCGCAGTACCGCACTTGGAGCGGTTGCGGCAGCCTGCGGCTGGAGTTCTGAACCGATACTGTACCCGTCATAGTCCAGCGGGAGGGATTTCTTCCTCAACCGGTCCGAGGACTTTGCTGACGCTGTCGAGTAATTCCTGTGGACGGAAGGGTTTACAGATATAGTCGTTGGCTTTGGCGATGTACAGTCCGAGGACTTTATCGATCGGCTGGGCTTTGGCGGTAATGATAATAATCGGGATGTCGCGTGTGTCTTCCCGGGCACGGATTTGTTGGAAAATGTCCCACCCATCCACATCCGGCATCATCAGATCTAATAAAACCAGATCCGGTTTTTCGGTCAGGATTAAATCCAATCCTACACGACCGCCCTGGACACCCTTTACTTCAAACCCGCGCCGGCTTAAAATCATTGATACCAGATCGATCATTTCTTGATCATCTTCGATGTAAACAATCGTGCGCGGATCGGTCTGCTGCATATTTATATCCTGAAGAAACTTAGCCTGTCATTGGAATGCCAGAGCCTCGACTAAGTTTACCACAGCAGGGGAGAAACCTAACTCTACAAAGATGAAAATAACAACCTGGAACGTCAACGGCTACCGTGCGGTATTGAAAAAGGGTTTTAGTGATTGGCTGAAGCAGGATGGCTCAGATGTGGTCTGTTTGCAGGAGGTAAAGTCTCGTCCGGAGCAGGTCGAAGAGGTTTACCGCTCCTGGGATGGCTACACATCTTATTGGAATTCGGCACAGCGCCCAGGATACAGCGGTGTGGCGGTATTCAGTCGCATCCAGCCATTGGAAAGCGGTTTTGGACTGGATGACAACCGTTTCGATGACGAAGGGCGGGTAATCTGGCTGCGCTTTCCGGAGTTTACCCTGTACAACATTTACTTCCCCAATGGTCAGCGAAGTCAGGAACGGGTGACCTACAAGCTGGATTTTTATAGCCGGTTGTTGGATTTGTGCAATGAGCAGCATCGGCAAGGGCAGAACATCATCATAACCGGGGATTTCAACACCGCGCACCAGGAGATCGACCTTGCCAATCCCAAAGCGAACAGCACAACCTCTGGCTTTCTGCCAGAGGAGCGGGTTTGGGTAACCCGCTATCTGGAAAACGGGTTCAGCGATGCGTTCCGCATGTTGTACCCGGATAAGGTGCAATACACCTGGTGGACATACATCACGAATGCTCGAGCGCGCAAC
>DATBWK010000255.1:0-4256 GCA_036514835.1 Bellilinea sp. | reverse complement strand
CACCGAGGAATTGTTCGCCAGGTTGATCCAGGCCAGGTGCGAGAAACGGTCATCCACAGGCACTTTCTCCAGTATGTAGTTGACCATGCCGCCGTTCATCAGGGCAAAACCGATTCCGCCAATCAACTGGTGCAGCAAATAAACCCAGGTCTGGTAACTGAAGGTGAAAATGGTCAGGGTGACGGTGGCGACCAGCAGTCCGTAGGCGGTCATGCGTTGAAACCCCCAGCGGTGAGCTAGCCGGCGTACCTGCAGCGACCCGACGAAGTTCATTACCCAGAAAACGGCGCTGCCCAGGCTGATAGTGGCATCGGTCAACTTCAATGCATCCACCTGGTAGCGCGGCACCACCGGGCCGATCAACGTGATGGAGGTCTGAAACAGGAAAGTGATCAGCAGGATGGGCGCAAAGGGACCGCGCAGCACGTCGGTACGCAGGGCATCCCAACGCGAGGCGCGCACCGGCGCCCGGTCGCTGGCTTCGACTTCCGCTTTGACGGCTTCCGGCGTGTTGTTCTGCCTGGCTTCCGTCACTGGCGGCTTGATCAGGAACAGGTGAAGTGTGCTCATCATGGCGCCAAAAAAGCCGATGGCAAACACTACCTGATAACCGTTGGCGAAGGGCAGCTTGACCAGCGCCAGACCGCACAGCAGGGATGTGACCATGGTGGTGACGGCAAATAGCGCGTTGCGCGTGCCAACTACCTGCCCGCGCCATTCGGGCGGAGTCACCTCGGCAAAAAAGCCGTTGAACATGATGCTGATGACCACCCCGGGAATATTCATCACCAGCGTGATGACGATGATGACCCACACCTGTGTATTACCCGGCAGCAAAAGGGGCAGCGGAATCAGCAGGAAGTAGAAGAGACGGGTCACCAGCGCCGACCAGCGCACGGCTTTGGCGGATGTCCATTTACGGGTGAGGGTGCCGGCGGGAAAGGTGAACAACAGGTTCACCAGCGCTGGCGAGGCGGTTAACAGCCCGAGCTGCGTGGTGCTGGCACCCAGCCGCGAGGCGTAAATATTCAAAAAGACCAGAATACTGCCGTTGAGCAATCCCCACCAGGCGATATCCAGGTAAAGGTGCAGAAAGTTGCGGCGGTGTTCCGACGGAACTGGAATCGGTGAGGAAAAAAGGCGGCGGATAGCGAGCATGGCGAAACCGGATAAATTATACGCCCAACCCCTTCTCAACCGTGCCGCCCATTCTGCCGGGGTCTGCCTGGTATTGGGACGCTATAATATGGATAGCTTCCCCGATTTCTCCTGTCCGAAAGGTGATCATGATCCATACATCTGAAGCGATCACTGCGCGTCCATGGGCGCGGACCCTGTTAGCTCAGCCGGTGCTGGCGCGTCTGGCGACGGCTAATCCCACCACCATGCAGCCGCATGTTGTTCCGGTGTGGTTCGAGTGGGATGGCGAGTCGATTTGGATCAGTTCCTTCGACTCGACGCGCAAGATGCGCGACCTGATCGGCAACCCGCGGGTGTCGATCGTCGTCGATACGGCGGAAGCGGACGGTACGGTGCGGGGTATTGTGTTCGAGGGAAAAGCGGATGTGATTAAGGATCCGGCAGTGGTTGTACCGCGCTCCACTTCCATTTATGAGCGTTACCTGGGCAAGGACGGTGTCCTTCAAGCGGAACCCGCTTCCTGGATTGTGGACCCGGAAAACCGGGTGATTCGGCTGCGTCCAGAGCGGGTTTACACCTGGGGGGAGTGACCAGTCCGGTTAATGGATTAATTTACGGCTTTGCAGTGAGCTGGATGAATGTGCCACTTTTTCATCCAACTCGTGAAGGATTTCGATTTTGCGATTGGCGATGTAATTTTCCAGCCAGGCAACCTGGTTGAGGGTTGGCTGCAGGCGCACGCCGACCTGTATGACGGAATAACCCATCTGCCGACAGCTGGCAATCGTTCCTAAAATATGAAAATCAATGTGCTCGCTTAATGTGAAACAAACCTCGATCGGTGATCTGGGAACCAGACTGCGATCGGTACTGTCGCCCAGGTAAACCAATAAACCAGCGCCGTGCAGCGACAGGTTGGTCAGGTTGGCAGGGAAGGACTGTTTTGCTAGATTGACCTTGGCGTGAACAGGTTTTTCCGGCTCGATGCGCTGCTCCTGACGGTCACGCCAGTAGTCGCCGGTGTAGCTAAAGTTGGTCAGCGTAATTTCACCGTTGGCAGTATGAATGGTTTGCAATGTGGCTCGCACCGATTCTGGTAAAACTTGAGAATGCAGCCAGACTTGATAGCGCAGGGACAGACAGATCTGCGGTTTGGGGGTTTTGAACACAATGTAATCCGGCCCTACTTTGAGCGGCGCTACTTTTTCCTCGAAGAACAGCCCTTTGTAGTTGCTGGAAACAGCCACCGGGATGCGTTGAAACGCGAGTGACTTGACGGCCTGTAATGCGTCGCGAGAATGGATGAGCATGGCCTATCCTTCCGGGTTTGTCCTGGTTCGCACCACCGCTAATCACGCAAGCCGCACCAATAATTCCATACACGGGCAGCACCCGTGCTGGTTAAATACAGTATAGCAATTGCAACCAGGGAAAGGTATTCGTAAGAATACGTAAATTTCCATTGGATGAGTACGAGGATGAGGGAAATCGAAGGGATGATCGTTGAAGCAGGGGTAAAAATAACAGCCTGGCCAACAATTCAAAGCAGATAAACTTCACGTTCCTGAAATTTTTTAGCGGAATGGGCGGACCGCACGGATACGCCCTCTAAAATAAAAAGGGGTCGACTCGCTGGTCGACCCCTAAATCACCTTACAGCTAATTCTTGCTTTACGGTTATGGTACAGCTGCCAGAGCAGCATCCGCGGTGATCAACCCGGCACCGGTGGCATCATCCCCCCAGCAGGTTTCAACGGCTGGACCGCTGGGTCCCCGGACCATCCGGCAGCCCTGGGGCAGTGGGATGGCTGCGCCTTCCAGGATAGTCTCAACCTCCTCGGCGTTGAGGGTGGGATCAATTTGCATCATCAGCGCGGCGATGCCGGCTACATGCGGCGAGGCCATGGAGGTGCCGCCCAGGAAATAGTAAGAGAGCGACATACCGCTGTTAACTTTATAAGGTCCGACCACCCAGGAACCCGGCGCGGCCACATCCAGGTCCTGGTCTTCAAGTTCGCGGCTGGAGAAGTCGGTAATGTAGAAATTTTCGGGATTAAATGGATCCGGGTCTGGTACATCCAAATTATTCCACCAGGCGCGGTTGCCAGCAGGCCATTCACCCACCCAGCCCGAAGCGGCTACCGAGATGACCGGCGCGTAGGCACCCGGGTAACCCATGCCAAGAGTACCTTCGTTGCCGGCTGAAGCGACAATGATAACCCCGTTCGTGACGGCGTAATCGATGGCGGCTTTCTCAACCGCATCCAGGGTTGGCCCGCCAAGCGACATATTGATGACCATAGGTGAACCCGCCAGTTCCCCGATATGCAAGTCGGTCACATAGGTGATCGCCTGGGCAATCACCGATGACCAGCCCGAGCCGTTCTGGTTGAGCACTTTCACCGGGATAATGGTTGCCATGGGAGCGACACCATTGACTGGCGTTCCGCGCAAATTGTAGCCCAAAATGGTGCTGGTGACGTGGGTGCCGTGGCTGTTCTGGTCATGTTCCCATTTATTGGGCTGTTCTGAAACATAACCAATCTCCATGCCGCCGCCGCCGAATGATTTGGCATATTCCTCGGCAATGCGTTCCTCAGGGAAATAGGCACGCCAGATGTCCACGAGGCCGGTATCCAGCACTGCTACATACACCCCAGTTCCGTCATAATTTTCAATCACACGACCAGGGCCAAATCCGGGATCGAAATCCGTAACATTGATGGCATCCTGATCCCAGGTGTTGATTCCACCCATGAAATCCTCGACCGCCACGGCATCAATCGGCGCGGCATGCCGTTCGGCATCCGGGCTGGCGGCTGCCACATAGGGCAGCGCGCGAATGACTGCCAGCTCGCTGACGCGCACTTGCATGGTCAAGGCCCGAATCTCGGGCATCACAACCTTCACTCTGCCATGTGTTCCAATGTCTGCCAATAGCTCGTCATTAATATCGTAGCTGAGCGCGACATTGATGGCAATATTTTTATTGGGTGCCGCTCCCAGCGATGCAAATGAGAGAAGAAGCATACTCAGGATCAGCACAATACTTAGTAGTTTCTGTTTCATCGCTTTAACCCTCCTGGCTCTAATGAATGTGGAGATAATTTTGGCAC
>DATBWK010000254.1:0-3749 GCA_036514835.1 Bellilinea sp. | reverse complement strand
GGTCTGCCGCCGGCGGTATTCGGCAGCTTTTTACGCCAGGAATTGGGCTGCCAGGTCGGTCTGATCGGCATTCAGCCGGCTTCACTGCGCTTCGACCAACCCCCGCACCCGGCGGTGAAAGCCAGCATCAATAAAGTCGCGCAGGGGATCATCAGAAATCTATCGTAGGGGGCACGGGGATTGATCAGAAATGTAAATCATCCAACTATCCCCGTGCCCATATGCCTTGTCGGGTGTGTGCTGCATTTGCATACACCATTCCTCTGTATGTTGCCGCTGTGATGTGCTGCTGTAGTGTGCTGCCGGAGGGTGCTGCCGTAGGGTGCCGCTTCAGCGCACCTTACCTCTCAAAGCGCCACGCCCTCTTGACAAAATAGAACATATATACTATAATATACCACCTCGTACTTTAACAATCTTCAACTCGTTGCTAAACTCCCTCTCCATTGCACTTTTTTAAATTGGCGGCATTCGTTTCCGGAATATTTTTTCAAACAAATACGAATGAAAAACCGCTACCTGTGGGGGTCACCGCATGATCGAGATCCCACGGGTGGGCAAACAAATCCCCAAAACCTCATTCGTTCCAGCCTATTCCGACAACACCTGTGAATACCTTTATGGTTGTCTACCAATACCTACAACTTTAACTCGCTCAGAATGCTTCGTACCTCGCCATGCCGATGTTCTCCCCCATGTTACAATCAATAAACTTTTTGGGGAATGGACATAACGGGTATGGAAAGAACGGTTCCCAGCACTGCCTCGGACGAAATCGCACTCTATCTGCGGACCATCTACTCACTGCTGCGCACCACGGCGGAATTTCAAATATCCGCATTGGAAGAAACACACGCTGCCACCAACTCATCGCTGCATCTGAATGCGCGTTTGAGCACGCCGGACACTTCCGCTTTTATTTACAGCCTGCTGCGCCTGCCGGACAGCATGCCAGACGTCCGTTCGGTGATTTTAGGCCAGTCGGCAGTCGTTTTCCACCAGAACGGTTACCCGAAAATTGAAACCTGGCAGCAGGTGTCAGCCCGGGCACGTCGGCGCCGCTGCTTTTTCAACGGCAAAGATACCCTGGCTTGCTACATCGGCAGCCGCTCCGACCTGGACGACATCATCCCCTCGCTGGTGGCTTACCAGATCGAATGGAATAAGCTGCACATTTCGCTGCAGCGCTGGCCTGCCACCCTCACCTGGCGCAAGGTGGAGAAAGACCCGGCAGCCTTCCAAACCCTGGCGGAACTGCTCGAGGTTAGTGTGGAAGACCTGGAACGTCTGCGCACCATCTGGGGGCGTGAATTTAGCGCCACCCTGCAGCGAATTGCCCACAAGCGTTGCCGCATTGGTGTGCGTCTGTTGAGCGGCTCGCTGGCGGATTACCGTCTGGCGACTCGCGCCTGGTGGGATAACATCGAGAGAGTCTGCCCCGAACTGAACGACCGCCCGGTTTATTTCATTTCGAGCAACACGCACAGTCTGCCCAACCTTCTCACCGGGTTCGCACTGCGCCAGCAGGAGGAACTGAAGCAATTCTTGAACCGCAAAGGCAACGGCGACCTGAAAGCTGAATGGGAAAATATCTCTTCCGGACAGGTGCCGTCCAGCCTGGAGAATTTTTGGTATTACATCCTCAAGAAATATCAGCAAACCCCCGAGGGCCGACACCTGGTCAGCGGTCAAAATGCTGCCGAGACGGCTTCGGGCATCGTCCGCGTGCCCAGCGAACATTACTTCGACGTCGAAGCGCAGCGCGTGGATCTGAAAAAGCTCAACTCAACCTGGTTGGATCCGCGCCTGAACGATGCGGATCATGCCTGGCTGGCGAAATCGGATGCACTGATCTTGAATATCGATTATCCCCTGGGGCTGGGCGCCTATAACCTGCTGGTGAAAATTGCCGAGCATGCCCAACCCATCCTGGGCGTCTATATCATGGGCAAAGCTGCCACGCTCAATGGTCGCCAGGGGGATGTGATCATCCCCAATGTGGTGCAGGATGAGCACTCGGAGAATACCTACCTTTTTCAAAATTGCTTTGTCGCCAGCGAAGTCTCACCGTACCTGCAGTTTGGCACTGTGCTCGACAATCAGAAAGCCGTCAGTGTGTATGGCACTTTCCTGCAGAATGCCCGCATCATGGACGTGATCTATCGCGAAGGCTACACTGACATTGAAATGGAAGCCGGTCCCTATCTTTCGGCGGTGTACGAAATGGCCCGACCGAAACGCCACCCGGTCAACGAGATCGTCAACCTGTATAACCTTACCTTTGATCTGGGCGTCCTGCATTATGCCTCCGACACCCCGTTGGGCAAAGGCAAAAACCTGGGTGCTGGAACCCTCTCTTATTTCGGCATGGATTCAACCTACGCCGCCACCACCGCCATTCTGCGCCGTATCTTTATGATGGAAAAGGCGCGTCTGAAGGAGAAGGGTGCATGAATAAGCAGCAGGTGATCGAAAAAGTTGAAAAAGCCTGGGCTGATTTTCATCAGGCCTATAATGGATTGGCTCCGGAGCAGATGATCCAGCCGGGAGTGGATGGCGTTTGGTCGGTGCGGGACTTGCTGGCGCACGTCAGCTGGTGGGAAGATGAACTGCTGATCCACTTGCCGGAAATTCTGCAGGGCATTCGTCCGCAGCGTTATTCGGTGCTTTACGGCGGGATCGACGCCTTCAATGCCCTGATGACCGAAAAATGGGCAGCGCTGACGTTGGCTGAGGTGCAGCGCAAGGTGACGGAGACGCACGCGAAAGTGGTCACCTACCTGCAGAGTGTCCCGGAGGAGGAGTTCAAGTCCGGCTCGCGTTTCCGCCGCCGCATTCTGCTGGATACCTACGGGCATTACCCGTTCCACGCTAAATCCATTCGGGATTGGCGCGAGAAGACCTCATAGTATGGAGTTCTTCCTTTACGGACAGCGCGAAACCGATTTTCTAAAGCAGCAAGACGAACAATTAGCTGAAGCCATGGAGCGCATTGGTCCAATTGAGCGCCCTGTCATCCCGGATTTGTTCACCGCCCTGATCTCCGGCATCGTCCATCAACAGATCTCCAATAAAGCCGCTGCCACCGTTTGGGGACGGGTTGTACAGCGCATTGGCAGCATCACGCCTCAGGCTGTCGTCGCGGTTCCGGTTGAAGAAATTCAAAAGCTTGGCATGTCGATGCGTAAAGCAAGCTACATCCGACGAATCAGCAGTGCGGTCGCCAGCGGGGAATTGGATCTAAATGAGCTACATGCGCTGCCGGACGGCGAAGTCGTGGAGCGGTTATCTACGCAGCCTGGAATTGGCGTGTGGACGGCGGAAATGCTGATGATCTTTTCCATGCAGCGCCCGGATGTGGTCAGCTGGCATGATCTGGCCATCCGCCGCGGCATGATGAACTTATACGGACATAGTGAGTTGAAAAGACCGCAGTTTGACAATTACCGCCAGCGTTACTCACCATACGGCTCGGTGGCTTCGCTGTATTTGTGGCGAATCTCAGCGGAATAATTGGATTTTAGGAACGGTCCGTGTAAAGGCGAGGCAAGAGTGATTGGACTCGCTAAATGGATTGGTTGTACCCGCGCCTGCTTTTCGCGTTTTCATCCTCTGGGGGCGAGGCTTAATCGATCAATAATCGACCGGGATAATTGATTCTGCCTCGCCCTTACATTGGTCATACCGGGGAAATGGGTCTTGATACACCTACCACCAACCCATCCGGGCAGTGAACACCATTCCCCACA
>DATBWK010000253.1:0-8890 GCA_036514835.1 Bellilinea sp. | reverse complement strand
GTCCGAGGTGCAAGGCAGTATGGTGGTCGATATCGGCGGCGGCACCACCGAAGTCGCAGTGATCTCGATGGGTGGCATTGTCGTCTCACGCTCCTTGCGCGTGGCCGGCGACGAACTCGACCAGGACATCATTCAATATGTCCGCAACAAGTACAACCTGTTCATCGGTGAACGTATGGCCGAGCAGGTCAAAATTCAAATTGGCTCAGCCTATCCGCTGCCCACCGAAAAAACCATGAACGTCCGCGGGCGCAACCTGGTCAGCGGCTTGCCAGAATCTCTGGAAATCTCTTCGGTGGAAATTCGCGAGGCTATTTCTGGGTCAGTGCAGGTCATCGTGGATACCATCAAAGACGCGCTGGACGAATCTCCCCCGGAAATCGTCTCCGACCTCATCGAAACCGGTATCTGCCTGGCTGGCGGCGGCGCTTTACTGGGCGGGCTCATGGAGCGCTTGACGGATGACCTCCACTTGCGTGTTTGGGTCGCTGAAGATCCTATGACCTGTGTAGCGCGCGGCGCTGGCATGATCCTGGAAGACCTGGATAAATACAACGACTTCCTGGTCGGTCTTGACCGGGGCGGAGGCCGTTAGGCGGGTTGGCGTTTCCGGCTAATTCCGGCACGCATCCAGGCATGGTACACTTTCCACCATGAGAAATTCTGGCTCTCAGTTCCTGCGGAACGCCACGATCTTCGTCGTGGCTGCCGGCCTGGTCATTTTTGCGCTGAGCGGCTACATGCAGCCGCTTTTCCGCACTGCGTTGACTCCGCTGGTGACCGTGCAAGGCTGGCTTTCGACCCGTTTCATGGCGGTGTACGAGTTCGTCACGGTGCCGCGCGACATTAACAGCCTGCGTTCTCAAAATCAGGCGCTCGAATCCGAAGTAGCCGGTCTGCAAGCGCAGATTATCGAGCTGGAGCAACAGCTGCGCGAAGCCCAGGTGCTGTATGCCTTACTGGACTTTGCCCGCAGTAGCCCGGAGTCGCAGTATGTGGCTGCCGCCGTGATCGGGCGCGATCCCAGTCCGTTTCTCCATTATGTCATCATTGACCACGGCTCGGATGATGGGCTGCGTCACGGCATGCCGGTGATCACCGACCAGGGCCTGGTCGGGCGCATCGACGCGCTGACCGCCACCGCTGCCCGCGTCCAATTGATTACCGATCCCGGTTCCACCGTCAACGTCCGTCTTGAATCCACTCGCACGGAAGCGCAAATTACCGGTTCTGTGACCGGTGAAATCACACTTGGATTGGTCTCGCCGGATACCACCCTGCAGCCCGGTGAACTGGTGCTGACCTCCGGTCTCGGCGGCGGTTACCCGCCGGATTTGTTGATCGGGCAGGTCGTCAGCATCCGCTCTGCCAGCACTGATCTGTTCCAATCCGGAAGCATTCAATCCGTGGTCGATTTCAGCGCGCTCCAGGCGGTTTTGATCATCACCAACTTCCGCCCGGTGGACATTTCTCCGCTCATCCCGTCCACTCCCTGATCAACATGGGTTTTCTGGCAGCCTTTCCAGTCTTAATCGTTGCGTTGATGCTTCAACTGGCAATCTTCAGCCGTTTGCCGTTGTTGCATGGCACCGCCGACCTGATGTTGGTGGTTTTGGTCTCCTGGGCTCTGCAGGAACGCGTACGCAGCGCCTGGGTCTGGACCCTCATCGGTGGATTGTTGGTCACGCTAGTATCCGGTTTGCCGTTTTACACCCCGGTTTTTGGATACCTGATTGCCACCGGCCTGGCCCGCATGCTGCGCCGGCAGGTGTGGCAAACGCCTATTCTGGCAATGTTTGTCACCGTATTCACTACCACACTGATCTATCATGCCCTTTCACTGGGTATGCTGCAGATTGCCGGGCGCGGGCTTCCGCTGATCGACAGTCTGACGTTGATCACGCTGCCGAGCGTTCTGCTCAATCTTATGTTAGCATTGCCGGTATATACCCTGATCACCGATCTCGCCCATTGGATTAACCCGGCGGAAATCGCTTAATCGTATGAATCGTCAACCTCTTGAACCTGTAAATGAGTTAAACCGCAGCCGGCTGTTGATTGTCTACGTTCTCATCGGCCTGGTCTTCGTAATCTTCCTGGCGCGCCTGTTCACCTTGCAAGTGGTGCAGGGCGCCGATTACACCACCCGCGCTATCGATAACCGCACCCGCGAAATCAGCCTGACCACCACCCGCGGCCAAATATTTGACCGCAATGGAACCCTGCTGGCGCGCAATGTGGCCTCTTACAATGTCACCATCACGCCTGCCGATTTGCCTGTCGATGAAGGGGCCATCCAGGAAGTCTTCCGCCGCCTGTCGGAATTGATCGATGTTCCGGTCAACAACGGCGACACAGAAGAAGAAACAGTCCGTAATTTCACACCTTGCCAGTCCGACCTGGGAATTACGCAAATTGTGTATATTGGCGAGACCAATGCGCCTTTTGATCCGGTCCGCATCAAATGCAATATCGACGAAACCACTGCCCGCGTTCTGCAGGAGCAGAGGTCAGATATGCCCGGTGTTTCAATTGAAATCGAGTCCGTCCGCGAATACCCCACCGGCGGCACCACCGCCGAGGTGGTCGGATTTCTAGGTCCCATTCCTGCCATCGAGCAGGACTACTGGGAGAGCCTCGGATTTGTCTCCAACCGCGATAAAGTCGGTTACGCCGGTATCGAAAATTACATGAATGATGTGCTGGTCGGCAAGAATGGCTCGCGTGTGGTGGAAGTCGATAACTCCGGCCAGATCCTGCGTGATCTGGAACCCCCGGTGGAACCCGTTTCCGGCAACAGCCTCACACTGACGATCGACACGCGCCTGCAAGCGGCTGCTAAGGCAGCTTTGGTCAATTGGATGGATCAGAAGTCCTTTCAATTAGGCAAGCCTTACACTTCAGGCGTCGTCATCGCGATGGACCCGCGCACTGGCGAGATCCTGGCGCTGGTTTCCTACCCCAGCTATGAGAACAACCGCATGGCGCGCCTTATTCCAGCCTATTACTTTTCACAGTTAAATCAAGATCCGCACAAACCGTTGTTCAACCACGCCATCTCGGCTGAACATCCGCCCGGCTCCGTCTTCAAATTAGCTGCCTCCATCGGCATATTGAATGAAGGCGTGATCACTCCGGACCAATTGATCAATGATCCCGGCATCATCACCGTCGAGCAGAAGTTCTTCGAAAATGATCCCAACCCCCGGCCGCAGGAGTATTGGTGTTACATCGCCAAATCCGGCGGCAGCCACGGCGATCTGGATTTCCTGGGCGGCTTTTCACAGTCCTGTGATGTGTATTTTTACAAAGTCACTGGCGGTTACAAGGAAGAGGTCGAGGAAGGTTTGAATATCTGGCGGCTGGGCGAGTATGCCCGCGCCCTCGGTTACGGAATGACTTTTGGCATCGAACTCCCCGGCGAGCAAAACGGCTTAATCCCCACCCCCACCTGGAAGCGCATCAACGTCTTCGAGAACTGGTCGCTTGGGGATACCTATATTTCCGCCATCGGCCAGGGATATGTTCTGTCAACGCCCTTACAGGTGCTGGTTTCAGCCGCCACCCTGGCCAATGACGGTAAATTGATGCGCCCGACCCTGATCAAAGAGGTGATCGACAATCAGGGCAATGTGATCAAACCTTTCGAGCCGGATATGCTGTGGGACATCACCAAAGACCCGAAAATTCACGTCTATGACGAGAATTTCTTCCAGACCGATGAACTAAAAGTGGTCGAGCCCTGGGTGGTTGACAAAGTCAAAGAAGGTATGCGCGAGGTGGTTGTCTCAGGTACTGGCAAGAATGTCTTCGAAGGCGCTCCTTTCGAAAGCGCGGGAAAAACCGGTACCGCCGAGTATTGTGATGACGTCGCCCGGCCGCTGGGGATATGCATCCCTGGCAGCTGGCCAGCCCACGCCTGGTACATCGGTTATGCCCCCTATGACAACCCGGAAATTGCGGTCGTTGCTTTTGTCTATGACGGCGACGAAGGTGCGCTGTTAGCTGCGCCGGTTGCCCGCCAGGTGATGGAAGCCTACTTTGAACTCAAATCAGCCGCGACTGATTAATGGTATGAATGATCCTTGGAGAGAATTGGGAAGTATTGACCGATGTTAAGGCGTGAAACCTGGCGGCATTTTGATTACTGGCTGTTCGGCACCGTGCTGCTGCTCTCGGTTTTCGGCATTGTCATGATCCGCTCAGCCGTCGCCGGCAACCAGGAGCTGGTCAATTCTGTCCGCAACCAGACCATTTTCGTCGCCCTGGGGCTGGCCTTGATTCTGGTCCTGGCGGCGGTAAATTACCGCACCTGGGCTTCCACCACCCGCTTGTTGTATGCTGGCGGCATCATTCTGCTCATCGGGATCTACCTCATCGGCGACGCCGCTTTCGGCTCCACCCGTTGGTTCGAGGTCGGTGGCATCAACATCCAACCCTCCGAATTGGGCAAAATCATCCTCATCATCGCGTTGGCTAATTACTTTTCCAATACGGTAGATCAGCCGCACAACCTGATGTGGATCGGCAAAAGCTTCGCCATCACCATGGGCATGACCATCTGGGTACTCTTGCAGCCCAATTTGAGCACATCGATTGTTTTATTGGTCATCTGGTTCTCCATGTTGTGGATCAGTGGTCTCGAACTCAAATACGTTTTAATCTTCGGTGGTCTCGCGTTGGTTCTGCTCGTCGTGTTCCTGATTCTGATTTTGAATGGCATCGAGATCCCGCTCATCGAAGGCTACCAGCTGGACCGCGTGGTCAATTTCATCTACCGCGATCCCGAAGCCACTTATGGAGAGTCATACAACATCGACCAGGCGCTCATCAGCATCGGCTCCGGCGGCTGGGCAGGCGCAGGATACGGCAATGGCAGCCAGGTGCAGCTGCGCTTCCTGCAGGTGCGCCATACGGACTACATCTTTTCAGCTATGGCAGAGGAATTTGGCTTTATCGGCACCACCCTGGTGATGGCATTATTGATCTTTGTGGTGATCCGCTGCCTGTACGTTGCCCGCAAATCGATGGACACTTTCGGTGCGTTGATCGCCTACGGCATCGCCACATTGATCTTTTTCCAAATGACGGTTAATATAGGCGTTAACCTGAACGTGCTGCCAGTTACCGGTCTGACGCTGCCCTTCATCAGTTACGGCGGTAGTTCGCTGTTATCCCTCGTTCTTGGCATTGGATTGGTTGAGAGCGTCGCTGCCCACAGCCAGACCCTCGATTTTTAAGGAGAAACATGGCCTCATCATCGTCACAACCGGCACGCGTGCGCTTTGCCCCGTCGCCCACCGGAAATTTACACCTGGGTGGAGCACGCACCGCGCTTTACGATTTCCTGCTGGCCCGCCAGACCGGCGGCCAATTTATCCTGCGTATCGAAGACAGCGACCGCCGCCGGTTTGTTGAAGGCGCCGAGGAAGAAATTTTCAAGAGCTTGCGCTGGATGGGCCTGGACTGGGACGAGGGTCCGGATGTTGGCGGCCCCTACGGCCCCTACCGCCAATCCGAGCGCAAGGAAATCTACCAGCACTACGCCGATCAGCTGATCGAGATGGGGAAGGCTTTCACCTGCTTTTGCACTCCGGAACGGCTGGACCTGGTGCGTACCGAGCAGCAAAAGCGCAAGGAACCACCGCATTATGACGGCACTTGCCGTAATTTGACGGCGGAAGAGGTCAAAGCGCGGGTGGATGCCGGCGAAAAGCATGTCATCCGCTTCAAAATGCCAGTGACAGGCAGCACCACCGTCAGGGACCTGCTGCGCGGCGACATTACCGTGGAAAACCGCACCCTGGATGACTATATTTTGGTCCGTTCCGACGGACTGGCGCTCTATCACCTGGCAGCTGCGGTGGATGATCATTTGATGAAGATTACCCATGTGATTCGCGGCTCAGAATGGCTGCCTACCTTCCCGCTGCACAGCCTGATCCATCGGGCTTTTGGCTGGGAGGAACCAGAATGGGTACACCTTTCCCTCTTTCTGAAACCCAGCGGCAAAGGCAAGATGTCCAAGCGTGAAAGGGCCGAATTGGTCAAGGATGGCTACTCCTTTTTCATCAAGGACCTGGAAGAGCTGGGCTATCTGCCGGAGGCAATCGTCAACTGGATTGCGCTGATGGGCTGGAGCTACGACGATCACACCGAGTTCTTCTCCCTGCGCGACCTGGTCGAAAAATTCAGCCTGGATAAGCTCAACCCTTCGCCGGCAGCCATCAACTACACCAAATTCGACCATTTCAACGGGCTGCATATTCGCGCCCTGCCGGTGACCGAGCTGGCCCGCCGCATGAAACCCTTTTTCCTGGCAAAAGGCATTCATGCGGATGATGCCACGCTGCTGCGCATCGCCCCCATTGTACGGGAACGTCTGCAGGGCATGGACGACGCCCCGGAACTGGCCGGTTTCTTCTTCAAAGAGGATGTTGAACCGGTCGCGGCAGACCTGGTCATCAAGGAGTTGACGCCGGCTGAATCGGCGGAGGTGGCGAAGAAGATTGTTAAGCTGCTGGAAGCGCTGCCGGACATGAACCTGGAGACGGCTGAACCGCCCATGCGCGAACTGGTGGAGCAGTCCGGCCTGAAAGCCGGGCAGGTGTTTGGCCTGATGCGCATCGCGATTACAGCCCAGCACGTTAGCCCGCCTTTGTTCGAGAGTATGCAGATCATCGGCAAAGACAAGGTGGTTGCCCGTATGCGCCGCGCCGTGGAATTATTGTCGTCTCTGTAGGGGAAGGGCTCCGTCCCTTCCCGTTCTCACCATGTCACCCGGTCCCCGAGCTTGCCGAGGGGGAGCCTGTCGAAGGGGAACATTCGTAGGGGAAGGCCTCCGTGCCTTCCCGTTCCTTGAGCGTGCATCCCTTGCACATCATTTTGAACGGTGGTAAAATACCGGCTGCAAAGATGGGGGCTCGTCTAACGGCAGGACAGCAGACTCTGAATCTGCTTGTAGAGGTTCGAATCCTTTGCCCCCAGCCTGAAAAAATCCTCGTAAGAGGATTTTTTGTTTCCACAACCCTCTCCATTTTCGAAGAAAATGGAGATAAGCGGTTTTTGCACCCCGAGCGCAACGAGAGGGGGGCAGGGTGGGGTAACCCCCGAAAGGGGGTGATATCCTTTGCCCCAGCCTGAATGAGCCGGAGGGTGCGTACCGTTTCTGTACGCACCTTATTGTTATTGAGCCGATGCCGTAGGGTGCCGCTTCAGCGCGCCAGTGCATGAATCTTATTATCTCCGGAGATCTGTCGGTCAGACCGCACATTCGGTCTGCCCATAAGGTAAGAAGGCAGCGCAACCGGTGCGAGCATAGTTGCAATAGCGGCGATCATATGACCATTGGATCCCCATGGGGCACTGATCACCGCCCCGCGATGCGGCCGTAAGGGCGAGGCAGATTTCATTATCCCAATCGGACAACACCGATTAAGCCTCGCCCACCTGTCATTGACTCCCGCGAATCAAATGCACGCAGGGTTTTTTTGACATTTTGTTAAAAACTATTTTCGTCACGGAGGCGTTTCGCCAACCCCTGACTAAACTCTTCCTCTGTCATTATCGCTAAATGCCCGCCTGTGAAAAATGGATCATCGGTTACCTCTTTAAGCGCAAACCAGGGCAAAGTATCCTCAGCCAGACCTGATTGTCCATCGAGTTCCAATTCTGCCAGAATCAAACCCTTGTGGCGGCCTTCAAATACATCAATGCTGAATTTATGATTTTGCGCACGATAGGGATACCGTGTTTTCTTGACCATTTTCCCACCTAAAAACTCAAGAAAATCGTATTCTTGTTTGGTTAAGTATATATTCGTGATCGTGGTTTCGATTGGATTCTGGGACTCAGCGCGATACTTTTGGGTTAGTTTATAAATATGCTCATCTTCAGAAACGGACTTCATGTGCCGCAGGCGTAACCGCGTATTGGCAAAATATCGATCCGTGATAAACCAACCTTCCGGTTTGTCAAGCAAATCATCCGGAATTTTGCTTAACAAATATCTACGCTCGGTCTCCAAACAGGCATACTTTCCGATCCGTTGCGAAGTCATTTGTTCACTTTCCTTGGAATGGTGGTTTATTCATTTCAGCCACCGGACGTTAACTTAAACGGTGGTTAGCGTCTTTGGTTTTTGATTGTCAGAATCGTTTCAATCATTTAATCGATCCGCTCCTACAAGTATAGAAGTGGTTATGGAGGCGGTCAACCTATCGAAAACCGAAATGTTTTAAAACCGTGGGAGACAACCCACAAGAGAAATGGTCCTTGACAAACTAGAACAAATTTCCTATAATAATACCATCTTGCACCTTAACAACCTGTCACTCAATGCATTATTCCCACTATAATCCACGGTTTATGAAAATAGGTCGCATTCGTTTCTGGAATATTTTATTAAACGAAAACGAATGAAAAACCACTCCCTGTAGGGGTCACCGCACAAACGGATCCCCACTGCTGGGCATACAAATCCCAAAAACGCCATTCGTTCCGGATCACCCGCGCGGTCTGCCCACAAGATTATTACGGCAGGTTGGCGAGGATTAATAGGTAGCGTCCGATGGGGATAATCACTGTTGCCTCGCCCTTAGAGCCGCGGGGACGTGGCGGGGGGTTAGGTTTGCGTTTATGGCGATCGGTTATCGCCGCTACGGATATTATGGCTCGCGCTCCTACTCCCTCTGGTCGGGGACGCACAGTTCGCGTGCTCGCAGCTACATAACCATTGTCAAGTCCTGAAATACGTTTACAGGAAATATGTGTCATGTGTATCATCAATTACCTCACCGCCGGGATAGAGATCCGAGGAACGTCTGCAACAACAGCGGTGATCACCGATCGCCATAAACGTAAACCTAACCCCCCGCCACGTCTCCGCGGC
>DATBWK010000252.1:0-9185 GCA_036514835.1 Bellilinea sp. | reverse complement strand
GGACGATAACCCCGTTCGATCGCGGCGCCCGTCTGCCTGCCCTGGCTTGGAGCGGGCAGCGCCTAAGTTATGGTATATTAATCGCAGATACAACCTGGGCAGATCAAGGAGCGCCATGTATTTTGCGATCGAGGGTGTCATTGGGGTGGGAAAAACAACTCTGGCGCGGCTGCTCCAACCGCGCATCGAGGCCAACTTGCTGCTGGAAGTGTTCGAGGAAAACCCCTTTCTGAGCAATTTCTATGCGGACCGGGCGCGTTATGCCTTCCAGACGCAGATTTTCTTCCTCCTCAGCCGTTACCACCAGCAGAACCGCAACGTGCCGCATCTGCTGACCCAGGACCTGCATCTGATCAGCGATTACACCTTCGAAAAAGACGCCCTGTTTGCTTCCATCAACCTCAAAGGTGACGAGTTGGCGATGTATTACCGGGTACACGAGGCGTTGGCAGAAAAAATGGCTTCACCCGCACTGGTAGTGTATTTGCGTGCTGAGACCACCACCTTGCTGCAGCGCATTACCATGCGCGACCGGCCTTACGAGCGCAACATGGAGCCTGGCTACATTCAGGAATTAAACCAGGCATACGACGATTTCTACCTCGGCAACCAGCGAAAAACGCCGGTGTTGGTGATCGACTCGAACACGTTGGACTTTGTCCACAAACCCGAGGACCTGGATTGGATTGAGAATCGGGTGCGCCAGGCGCTGCATCTGCCGCCTTTCCAACCTGAACTACCTTTGGCTGGCGGACTGTCTCAATAGAATTTTCGACCCCATAATCCAGACCTAATCCGTGCAGGGGAAACCGAATGCGTATTACCCGAGAAACGTTACACAGCATTGCCCGTGAATCTGCCGAAAAGTATGCCCGGCGAAACCGTGATTTAGCCTGCATTTATTTGACCGGTTCGTTGTTGTCCGATTCGCCGCTGCTTGGCGGCACCACTGACATCGATCTGGTTTTTGTGCACACCAGCACGCCGCCCTTCCCCCGCGAGGTGGTGCGCCTTTCCGACGAAGTTCATTTGGATATTGCCCATTTTTCGCAGACGGTTTTTCATCAGCCGCGTCACTTAAGAGTAGAGCCCTGGATTGGGGCGCACCTGTTTAATAATGCCATGCCGCTCTTCGATACAGCCCACTGGTTCGAGTTTACCCAGGCCAGTGCCGGTGCGCAATTCAATCAGCCGGAGAATGTGGTCACCCGGGCGCGAAAACTGGCAGCTGAGGCGCGTCAAAGCTGGCTGGATTTGGAAAATCAGCCGGATACCGCCGCGCCAGCCCGAATGTTGGCATATTTATCCGCGCTCGAAAATGCCGCCAACAGCATCACCTCTATCACTGCCGCACCGCTGGCAGAACGCCGTTTCATCCTGCAATTCCCCGAGCATGCTGTCGCCATCGGCCGACCAGGTCTATCGGCTGGGTTGCTGGATTTATATACGCCGGAGAGTCTGGCTGCGCAGGATCTGACCAACTGGTTCGACGACTGGATCGCCTGCCTTAAGGCTGCCAGTCAGGTAGCGGATGTTCCCCCCGGGCTGGCGCCGACTCGCTTGCTGTATTACGAGCGCGCCGCGGCAGCCTTTAACGAGGAAAACACGCCCGCTGCCCTGTGGCTGGTATTGCGCACCTGGACACGCGCGGTCAGCGTGCTGAAAACTGATTCGGAGCATGTTCAACCCTGGCAAAACGCCTGCTTGCAGTTGGAACTCGACGGACCTCATTTTCAACAGCATCTCAGTCTGCTGGATCGGTATCTGGACAGTGTCGAGGAAACGCTGGACAGCTGGGCACAAAAATATGGCGTATAGCCGACTAAATATGGGGGTTACCGCCATCGAATCGTTATGTCCCTCACGGCGAAAGTTGTGGATAACTCCCCAAAAACTGTGGATAAACAGGTTGAACTGTGGACAAATCTGAAAAAACGTTCGATTTATGAGAATTCGAGTCACATCACTGACCCCCATATATGGGGGTCAGTTTTCTTTTTACCCGAAATGTCTCACTTCTGTGAAGAAAGACTGGAAATAACGATTTTCAGCCATTTGTTATCCACAGTATGAATGAACAACCAAACAAGCTTTCTACACCAGATATACCCCTATAAAGCTGGCACCACCCCACCTGTACTGTATTTCGACCTCTGTCGTCAGTTTATCCACAAATCCACAGTGCCTACTGTTGCTACGATTCCATTTCTATTAAGAATAATGTGTATCTAATCCCCCAACCTCCTAAATCTCCTCCTCCCCCTGGATTGAGATCGGTTCGTTTTCGGGTGCTTGCATCTCAAGCTTGATTCTTGTACAATTTTTATGGAATTGGTGTATGATTCCTGTCCCTGGGCAAAATTGTTTGCTTGGCGTCGACCAACCACGAGAAAGGAAACCTAGCCATGGACGTCATTAAGGTCAAAGCAAACTCTCGTACAGCCGCAGTAGCCGGGGCGATCGCAGGGGTGATGCGCGAGCACAAACACGCCGAAGTTCAGGCAATTGGTGCAGGCGCGGTAAACCAGGCCATCAAGGCGCTGGTACTGGCCAGAGGTTATCTGGCCGAAGACGGCATCCCAGTCATTTGCATCCCCGAATTCGTCGATGTGGATATCGATGGAAAAATACGGACGGCCATAAAATTGACCGTGGAACCGCGGTAATTGGTAGTGTTGATTGGTAATAACGATTAAACAAACGCAGATCTGAGCTTAATCGGTCGCCATTTTTACTTCTTCGGCAGAGAAAATCACTTCTTCTTTGCCGGTTAGCTTTTCCTGTACCTTGGCCATAATCAAGTCGCAATGGCGGGGGTGTGCAACGTAGTCCAGATCGTCAGCCGGAACAGTTAATACCGGACACAGAGCAAAGTTGTTGATCCATTTTTCATATAACTGGTTCAAGCGGTCGAGATATTCAGTCGGAATTTTACGCTCGTAATCACGGTCCCGCAGGCTGATGCGCTGCTGCAGCGTCGCAGCGGTTGCCCGCAGGTAGATGACCAGGTCTGGCGGGGGAATAAAATCTGACACGGTCAGGTACAGGGCGCGGTAGGTTTCGTAATCCCGTTCATTGAGGTTGCCCTGAAGGTACAAGTTGTGGGCAAAGACTTCTGCATCTTCGTAAATACTGCGGTCCTGGATGACAGAACCGTTGAATGACAATATTCGCTGGTGAATACGCAGCCGGTGAGTCAAAAAGAACACCTGAGAGTGAAAACTCCAGGCGTTCATATCCTTATAGAAATCGGCAATGTATGGGTTTTCAGTGACAGGCTCGTAGAACGGCTCCCAACCCATTTTCTCGCACAAAAGGTGTACCAATGTGGATTTACCCACACCAATATTGCCGGCTACTGCGATAAATTTTTTCATCCAGCCCCCGTTATTGAGAGAGTTTGCCAGCCAGTTCCATGTCGATAACTTCTTTAAACACTTCGTAAGGCTGTGCCCCAATCAACGCCACGCCGTTGACGAAGAAGGTCGGAGTGGATGATATTCCGATGCTGGATGCATATTCGAAATCGGCAGTGACTTCCGCCTCGTAACGGTTTTCGTCCAGACACTGCTGGAAGGAAAATGAATTCAGGTTAATAGCTGCGGCATAACTTTGGTAAGCTTCTTCACCAAGCCCCGCCCCTCCGGTGAACAGTAAATTGTGAAATTCCCAGTATTTATTTTGCTCGTTGGCACATTCCGCGGCATTGGCAGCCGAAGCGGCGTCCGGGTGAATACTGTAGAGCGGAAAGTCACGATATACCAGCCGGATTTGGGTGGGGTATTCCGCTGCCAACTTTTTCCAGACTTCGTTGTGCCACTTTTGGCAGTAAGGGCATTGAAAATCGCTGAATTCGATGATTGTAATTGGAGCGTCCGCCGGACCAAAGGCCGGATCGCCATCTTCTGGAACCGGGTAACGCGTGACCTGCCTGATTTCGCCGTCTGCAGCGGTTGAGTCAGGCCCATTTGCATTTGCCTGACTGGTCTGATTTTCCGCGGGCTTGACGGCTGCCTGCAGTGTTTCCAGTTGTGATTTGGCCTCTGCCAACTCAATGCGCGCTGATGTAAGTGGTTTCCCCCACATAAAGAATCCAACACCCAGACCGATGGCAAAAAATAAAATAAAACCGCCCACCACCAAAAGCGGCCGCCAGCTCATGCGTGGACGAATTCTATGCCTGTTTTCGGACGGTTTAATCGGAGTGGGAATATCTTCTATCATTGCCAAATTATAACATGCAGCTAATTTAGGCCGGTGTTGAATGACGGTCCGTTTTCAAAAACAAAACAGGACAGCGATCCGCTGTCCTGTTGCGGGAAACAAGATAGAAAATTATGCAGCCTGGACGGCGCCGGTCGGGCACACATCCGCGCAAGAACCGCAGTCCTGGCATTTGGAAGCATCGATCACATACAGTCCACTGACCTCTGCAATCGCGCCTTCAGGACATTCGGGTTCACAGGCACCGCACTGGATGCAATCATCGGTAATTACATAAGACATGGTAAGAATCCTTTCCTACTTACTTCTGCAGGTATTGAAATAGGGCCAATATACAAGGGATAGAATATCACACAAGTTCTGGGGATTAGATTGTCGATTGTCACCAAATCCTCCAAAAAATGTCACCGAGAATCAACATGCTGCCGTCTGGGCGACGTTAAAAGACGTCATCGAGTACAATTCTGGCATGAACTCCAACGAAAGCACGCCTGGGAAATCAAAATTTCAGTTGGTAAACCTTGGCGGCAAGAACCGCCGCTTTTATGCGTCGGCATTGATCATGCTGCTATTGGTTCTGGCACCTTTCGGGCTGTATGCAGCGCTCCAGTATGGCAATGACATATTGGCCGGAATTCTCTTTGCCATAATCACCGGCTGCATGCTTTTGATGCTGTTTGTGGCCTAATTTTTGGACGGATGGACGTTGTTAGTGTGGCTGAAAAGTTCAAACAACGGTTCCAACGCTTGCGTATCTGCTTGTTCGATGTGTCCTGAGTCGCTCAGTTGGGTCAGCGCGGGGTCAATTGGGAGGCGCGCCAACAGCGGTGCGTCCGTCATTTTTAGAATTTCACCGGCATGGCTTGGCCCGAAAATTTCGTGCAGGGTGCCGGTCTCCGGGCTGCGAAAATAGCTGTAATTTTCAACCACGCCTAAAATCGGGATTTGCAGGTTTTGCAGCATGTGAACCGCTTTGCGCACCACCAGCGCAGCCAGTTGCTGCGGCGAGGTGACCAAAATGGCGCCGGCAAGCGGCAAGTTCTGAATCACCGTAATGGCGGCGTCGGCGGTGCCGGGCGGCATATCCACCAGCAATACGTCCAGCTTACCCCACAGCACCTCGTTATAGAATTGCTGAATGGTGCCAGAAATCAGCGGACCGCGCCAGATGACCGCGGTGTCTTCTTCCGGGACGAGTAAATTGGTGGAGACGATGCGGATCCCAAGCGGGGTGATGGCGGGCAGAATCCCCTGCGGACCGCCGCGCAGCCCGCCGGCTGGCAACCCGAAAAGTCTGGGGATGCTCGGCCCGGTGACGTCGGCGTCCAGTATGCCGACTTTTTTACCGCGGCGCGCCAGCATGACCGCCAGCAGTGCCGTCAGCGAGGATTTTCCCACGCCGCCCTTGCCGCTCATCACCGCAATCACCTGGCCGATGGAATTAAAAGCATTCAATTTCGGCAGCACCGGGCGGGCTTTGGCAAAAGCTGCTTTACGTTCCACGTCGCTCATTTCGCCAAATGCCACGTCCACTTTTTTGACATCTGGCAAGGTGGATAGGATCTGGCGGGCGTTGAAAGCCATGTGATCCTTCATCGGGCAGGTAGGTATGGTCAGCGCCAGGGTAAAGGAGACTTCGCCGTCCGGGTGAATGGCCAGATCGCGCACCATGTTCAAATCAACGATGTTATGACCCAACTCGGGGTCAAAGACCTTGCGCAGCGCTTCGAGAATTTCCTCGGGTGATGGCATGGCAGCCCTATGTTCGGGTGAGTGTGGCGCGCATCACAAAGCGGTCGACGGCACCGAAACGATACTTGTAGTCTTCGTTGCCGCGCATGAAGTCGAATTCCTTGCGCTGATGTTCGATGGCCCATTGCAGCAAATAGCCAAGAAGCACCCAGCCGGGTGAATATTCCATAAAACGCCGGTCGAAGCCAGAGTTATAAACCCACACCCGGTCGAGGTAGTCAAACATGATGTAGCCGGCGGCTTTTTCACCACTGACTTCCATAAAGGCCAACAGCAGACAGTCCTCTTCGAAGGCGCAGCGGATAATCTCATGCATCGCCTGGCGCATCGTAGGGGTGAGGAAGGAGGCCTTTTCCTCATCCTGCCCCATCAGCGTCAAGAAGGCTGCGATCTCGCTGTCCAGCCTGGCATCGTCGGTGACGATATACCAGCGCGCCGGGACCTCGGCGGTTTCCGCACGCCGCATCTTCCGGCGAATCTCGTGACGCTGTTTTTTATCGATGGAGGACAGGTAAGTTTCCCAATCGCCGGGAAGCGGAATGTAGGGTGAATGTTGCAGCTGCTCCTGGCTATGGGCGAGCCCATGCCGCTGCGCCGCGGCTTCGAGGGCCGGCAGCGTGGGGGAGGAATCCAGCAGGTTGTACAGGTCGAGCGCCTGCCAGTCTGGCCGTCCGGGCTCGGTAAGGAAGGGAATGAGCGCGTCGAGAAAGGCGGGCAGGTCAGCCGGGCGCACGATCAGGTCAAGGTAGTCGGAAATTTCGATGCTGCCGAGCAGCATCAGCGTTGGCCGGCGCCCATGATTAGGTGTGAAGAACAGCGGGGCAATGCCAATCAGGCGTCCGTCCTGTCGGGCGGTGACCACGGCTAATTCCGCGTCCGGCCATTCGCCGCCGCCGCGATGCGCCCACCAGGATTCGAGATAGTCATAGCGCAAAAAAGGAACGTGGCTGACACTTTCGTCCAGCAGCGCGTTCCATTCGTCGCGGAGGTTCTCCGGAAAGGTTGTGTGATAAATGAGTTCCATGATGTTCACGGCAGATTATACCCCAGCCGCGAAACCCCCCAAAGTTCTAACCTGAATGCCGTATATTGAGCACTTCGCCATCCTGCACGATGTACTCTTTGCCTTCCAGCCTTAATTTTCCCTTGCCCCGCGCTTCGCTCAAACCGCCCAATGTCACCAGGTCGTCATAGGTGACCACTTCGGCGCGGATAAAGCCTTTTTGCAGGTCGGTGTGGATCTCGCCGGCAGCCTCTGGCGCCGTCGCTCCGCGTCTTACCGTCCAGGCGCGCACCTCGTCCGGGCCGACTGTGAAGAAGGATTGCAAACCCAGCAGGTCATACGATAACCGGATCATGCGGTTCAGGCTGGGTTCTTCGATGCCGTACTCTTCCATAAACATCTGAGCATCTTCTGCCGGCAGTTGCGCAATGTCCATTTCCAGCTTGCCCTGCAAAGACACCAGTTGACTGTGTTTGTGGTTGTAGGTGATTTCCGGTGCGTTCTGACCTTCTGCCAGGTTGAATACCACCAGCACCGGCTTGCGGCTGAGAAAACCGAAACCGGAAAGCATCTTGTCTTCATCAGGCGAGATCTCGATGTCGCGCAGTGGAACTTCCTCGTTCAGGGATGTCTGCATGCGTTCGAACAGTACAATTTCTCGCTCGATAATTGACCGGTCGCGCCCACCCCCTTTTTTGCGCTCTTCCGCCAGTCGCTCCAATTTGCGTTCAGCAGCAATCAAGTCGTTGAGCACAAATTCGCTGTCCATGGCAGCCAGGTCGCGCGCTGGGTCTACGTTTCCCTGCGGGTGCGGCACATTGTCATCCTCGAAGCATCGCACCACATGGATAAATCCTTCCATCTGGGTCAGCTGATTCAGCAGTGTACCGGCGATGCCGCTCTTGCTGGCGGAGCCGTCCAGTCCGGCAATATCGGCATAAGTCACCTTGGCATAAATTGTCTTTTTGGGGTTGAACATGCGTGAAAGTACATCCACCCGCGGGTCGGGCACTTCTACTACCGCGGTATGCACTTCGATCTTACCGGTCGCGCCGGTCGGCTGGGTGGCGCGGGTGAGCGCATTGAATAACGTGGTTTTTCCGGATTGCGGCAGGCCGATAATTCCAAGGCGCATGGGGCTGAATACCTTGACCCTTCTGGTTATTTTGCGATATACTCATCAAGACACGCGCCGAAGTGGCGGAACAGGCAGACGCGCACGACTCAAAATCGTGTACCCTCCGGGTATGTGGGTTCGATTCCCACCTTCGGCACCAAAATTATAACACGCCCCCCTTTACCGGCGGGGCGCGGTGTTTTCCAGGCGGTGGTGGTATTCTGATTTCGATTAATTCAGGGAATAGCCATAGTGTGCGTGCCGTTTGTGCACGCATCCTATTTTCCCCGATATCAAAATGTGATCCGTGCTCCCCTCCCTGTGCCAACTCCCATCAACCTCCTCGCCCCGTGGTAGAATCAAACTGAATTTATCAGGTAATAACGGAGGCTGGATGGAGCAGGAAACAGGTTCTTTTAATATCAAAAAAGGGCTGGCACAAATGTTAAAAGGCGGCGTGATCATGGACGTGGTCACCGCCGACCATGCCAAAATTGCCGAGGACGCCGGCGCGTGCGCTGTGATGGCGCTCGAACGCGTCCCCGCGGACATCCGCGCCCAGGGCGGCGTGGCCCGTATGAGCGACCCTGAACTGATCCTAAAAATCATGGAAGCGGTCACCATACCAGTCATGGCCAAAGCCCGCATCGGGCATTTTGTCGAGGCCCAGATCCTCGAGGCGCTCGGAGTCGATTACATTGACGAATCCGAGGTGCTCACCCCGGCGGACGAAGAACATCACATCTACAAACATGGCTTCAAAGTGCCGTTTGTTTGCGGCTGCCGCAACCTTGGCGAAGCTTTGCGTCGTATTGGCGAGGGTGCTGCCATGATGCGCACCAAAGGTGAAGCTGGTACCGGTGACGTGGTGGAAGCTGTGCGCCACGCCCGCAGCGTACTGGGAGATATCCGCCGCTTGCAGAATCTGCCGGACGAGGAAGTGATGGTTTTTGCCAAAGAACTTGGCGCGCCGTATGAACTGGTACTGGAAACCCGCCAGCTCGGTCGCTTACCGGTGGTCAACTTTGCCGCCGGCGGTATCGCCACCCCGGCTGACGCAGCCTTGATGATGCAGCTCGGCGTAGATGG
>DATBWK010000251.1:0-2719 GCA_036514835.1 Bellilinea sp. | reverse complement strand
TGATGATGATTCCGATCATGTTGGCCGCTGGAGGGTTGAGTGTTTTGGATTTATTTGATACGCCTAATTTCACCAGCTACCTGCCGGCAATCGCTGCCGGATTCGCCGCAGCCGCCGTGGTTGGCTACCTGGCTATCCGATGGCTGCTGGGATTTCTCACCCGCCGTCCCTTGTATGTATTTTCAATCTATTGTGCTGCGTTGGCGGCGTTAGTGCTGCTGGTAAGTTATGTCTAAATTATTATTGTTGGCAATAATCGCCGGATTATTGACTGGCTGCGTTTCACCGCAGGCAGTCGATCCGGTTGCCACCCCGCAGGTCATAAGAGTGGAGGTAAGCAGCGCGTTGGATTGGCTGCGGCCTGGCATGGCGGAATGTGCGCTGCAGGCGGCAGGTTTAAGCCTGTTGGTCGACACGGTGCCTTTTCCGCGCCAGGGGTTGACTGACACAGATATCAATCTACGCTGGTCTAATCAAACGGTATCTGATGGATTCGCGTTCGAACTTGGCGAGGACATGCTCGCGTTGATTGTGCATCCCGATAACCCGATTGAAGCCATAGAGGCGAACTTAATCAAGGATTTGTACGCTGGTCAGAAAACTGTCTGGTCCGATACGGGAGACACTCCAGGCGCAGCTGTTCAGCCGTGGGTCTTTCCGGCCGAAGATGAGACACAGAAATTGTTCGAGACCGGGCTGCTGGCTAACGGGCAAATCGTTCAAACAGCTAAAATCGCACCAACCCCGGCGGCCATGCTGGAGGCCGTAGCAAAAGATCCGCAGGCGATCGGCTTCCTGCCGACCCGCTGGCTTAATCAATCCGTCAAACCCATCGAAATTCTGGACTTCCAAAACAACGATTTACTCTTGCCGATTCTGGCGGTCACAAAATTCGAGCCAGCCGGGTCAACGCGGGACTGGCTGTTGTGCCTTCAAGAGCAAATTAACCCATAATAAGGATTAGCGCGAATTTTCAATTCGCGCTAATTCATAACATAGGATCCGATTACACGTTTCTGATTATGCAGTTTGCAGGAAATTGTTAATTTCCCAATCAGTCACGTGGATGCGGTAGTCATCCCATTCGCTGCGCTTGGCCCGGGTAAAAGTCTCGTACAGGCTATCGGAGAAAGCGGTGCGGACGACCTCATCTTTTTCGAATTCGTCCAAGGCTTCCTTTAAGGAGCCGGGCAACTCAGCCACACCCAATTCTTCACGCTCTTCGGCATTCAACTCGTAGACGTTGATGTTATTGAGCGGCGTAGGTGGTTTGACCTCGCGGTCAATCCCATCCAGTGCAGCGGTCAGCATGGCGGACAGAGCCAGGTATGGGTTGCAGGAGGGATCCGGGCAGCGCAGTTCAGCACGAACAGCCTTTTCCTGTCCAGGTGTGTAGCGCGGGATGCGAATCAGCGCTGAACGGTTGGTTTGCGCCCAGCCGACGTAGACTGGAGCTTCATAACCGGGCACCAGGCGTTTGTAAGAATTGACAGTCGGCGCCACGACCGCAGAAAAGCCGCGGGCATGCTCCAATTGCCCGCCAATAAAGCCATAGGCGAGTTTTGACAGGTGGAAAGGATCGGTCGGATCGTAAAAAAGGTTCTTGCCTTCCAGGTCAAAAATGGATTGATGGCAATGCATCCCAGAGCCATTTATGCCATAAACCGGTTTTGGCATGAAGGATGCCACCAGCCCGTTTTGTGCCGCAATGGCTTTGACCGTGTATTTGAGGGTCAAGACGTTATCCGCGGCGCGCAATGCGTCGGCAAAGCGGAAATCGATCTCATGCTGACCCAGTGCAACCTCATGGTGACCTACTTCAATTTCCAGGCCCATTTGACCGAGGGCTTCCATCAGTTCAGTCCGAACCCGTACTGCCTCGTCATTGGGCGAAAAATCAAAGTATCCGCCAACATCGTGCGGTACCGGATGAATGCTGGTGCCCCCGTTCTGGCGGAACAGGAAAAACTCCGGTTCGGGACC
This sequence comes from Bellilinea sp., assembly GCA_036514835.1. GTDB lineage: Bacteria > Chloroflexota > Anaerolineae > Anaerolineales > Anaerolineaceae > Bellilinea. The sequence goes on along the minus strand of DATBWK010000251.1, from coordinate 736 downwards.
GATGTTGTAAATCCAGCCGCGGTCATGAATTTTGGCCAATAATCGTTTCAGGTTGCCCCGCGGGTCCCCCGTGAAAGGTGAACCGTCCGGCTGGTAGATGTCGCAGAAAACGCGGGCGCGGCGCATTTCGACCGGCGTCCAGGGCAAGACGGCATAGGTGTCGGTATCCAGCCGCAAATGCATGTCGGATTCCTGGATGCGGGCAAAGCCTTCCACCGAGGAGCCGTCAAACCAGACACCGTTTTCCAACGCCCCCTTCAATTGGGAAACTGGCGCATCCACTGATTTAACCGTGCCAAGCACATCGACGAATTGATAAGAAACAAACTTTACGCCGTCCGCAGCTACCCGTTCGAGAATTTCCTTGTTGTCCATTTTCCTGTCTCCTGAAAAATTAAAACAAATAGAGCATGCACGGGCATGCCCTGGTAGATGATCCGATTTCAAGGAGGCAGCCCTTCCTGCGAATGCCAGAAACAATTCGACCGTCGTTTCTGATCACTACGCTGGACCTGTCGCCGACGTCGCCGCCGGTTTTTCATCCAGACATTTTTCGGAAGGGAGAAGGGAGCCTGTGACCGGGCTCCAGAGGCATCCGCTGATCGTTCGATTTTTCCCTGCATTACAGGGTTAGCTTCCTCTTCGCAGAGGAGAACCTCCACCTCGTCGCCTCATCCTGGGATGAGGTTCAGCCGCTCTCTCACCGTATACAATTGTAAAAGATGCTTTATGCTAC